>DASQGB010000219.1:0-8755 GCA_035632815.1 Burkholderiales bacterium
GCGTGAGCTCGTGCTCCAGGCGGAACGCCTGGCGGGTCTGCTTAAGCAGCGCAAGGAGACTGTCGCCGTGGCCGAGTCGGCGGCAGGCGGACTGATTACCGCGGCCTTGCTCGCCGTGCCGGGCGCCTCGGCTTACTGCCTCGGCGGCATGGTGATCTACACGCCCAGCGCGTGGCATGCGATGCGCGATTTCAAGCACGAGTTATTGGAAGGATTTCGCTCGGCGACCGAGGAAAACGCGCTGATCCGGGCGCGCCTCGTGCGAGATCGATTCGCGGCCAGCTGGGGAATCGGCGAGACTGGCGCGGCGGGACCGACCGGGAACCGCTACGGCGATCCCGCCGGGCATGCCTGCCTCGCGGTGTCCGGCCAAGCCGAGCGGTCGATGACCCTGAGCACCGGCAGCAGCGATCGCCTGGGCAACATGCACGCATTCGCTCGCGCGGCGCTGCAGCTTTTCGAGGACAGCCTGAATTCATGAGCCTGCCGATATTCCACATGATCGACGGGGCGCCGGACCCGCTGGCGCCCTTCAGCCACGCCGTGGAGAGCGAGGGCTGGGTATTCGTCACCGGCCAGATGCCTTTCACCGGCACCTCGAGTACTTCGCCCTACCCGGAAGGCATCGAGGCGCAGACGCGGCAGGTGCTCGAGAATCTCAAGCGCGTCCTGGCCGGCTGCGGGCTGGGGCTGGAGCAGGTGGTTTCGGCGCGGGTGTTCTTGAGCCGCTTCGAAGAGGACTACGAGGCGATGAACCGCGTGTACGGCGGCTACTTCGCCCCGGGCAGGCGCCCGGCGCGCACCTGCGTCGGCGTCACGGCCCTCGCGCGCGGCGCGCGCGTCGAGATCGATTTCATCGCCCGCAGATAGGCTGCGGCAGCAGCGCCAGCAGCGCGTACGGGTCGTAGGGCTTGGCGAGGTGGTGATCGAAGCCGGCAATCTGAGCCAGGATCTTGTCGGAGGGCTTCTTCCAGCCGGTCACCGCGACGAGCATCGGCGCCGCGCGGCCATAGCGCTCGCGCAGCTTGCGCGCCACGTCGTAGCCGCTGAGCTGCGGCATGCCAATGTCGAGCAGCACGACGTCGGCGCCGAAATTGCACACCGCGTTGAGGACATCGGCGCCGTGGTAGACGCCGCGCACTACGTGCCCCTCGGTTTGCAGCAGCAGCGTGAGGCTCAGCACGCAGTCGCGGTCGTCGTCTGCCACTACGATGCGCAGCGCGTTTTCCATGCAGGGATTTTACGATCCTGAGGTTACACAACGACGCAGGCCCGTGATATCCGTCACGGCGCGCGGCTTTTCCTTGCGGATCCGTCCGGCCTATTGAGGCTTTGGCGGCGCGCGGCTAGCATGAGTCCAAGTCTCGGCTACTCATACTAGCTCGAACTTCGAAGGCCCTCCGGCAGCGATGCCGCGGGGCCTTTGTCTTTTCAGTGACGGCGCCGCTTGTCCGTCCTGCCGCCCTCCGAGGGATCGGAGGGCTTGGCGCGCTGCTGAGAGGTGGCCTCGAGGATCAGGCCGACGGCTTGCGTGAACACCGGCTGCGGCAGCTCCTCCTCGCCGGAGAGCCAGCGCTGCAGGACCTCGTCGGTTACGTTGAGCGCGTCGCCCAGGGCGTCGATGCCGCCGCAGAGCTCGACCGCCCGCTGCAGTGCGCGCCTGGGCACGTCGGAATTGCGCATGCCCGCATCATGTCACGCCGCGGGCCGCAGCAGCCAGCAAAGATAGGTCAGCGCGCTGCTACGGATCGCCCTGACGGTGAACTCGACGCTGACGCGCCGCGTGCCGCCGCACTGCAGCGCGCCGATCCAGGTTTTCTTCGCCGCGCCGCCTGCGGCGGCGAGGCCATCGAGGACGCCGCGAAAGACCCGGCTCTGCTCCATCGGTATGAAGGCATCGATGGCTTTGCCCAGGAGCGGAGCCATCAGCAGCTCGACCGACTCGCGGTTGGCGCCGACGATCTTTCCCTGGGCATCGGTGACCAGGTACGCATGCGGCGCGAACTCGAAGAGATCGGCGTAGTGCTGCCGCTCGCGCTCCAAGTCCTCGACCGAGCGCACGCGTTCCGCTTGCGCGAGTGAAACGACGGACATACGCCACGATACGCCTCGCGCGCGGCGCAGTGCAGTTGGCGGCGCCTTGATTTTGGCGTAGAGAATCGATGGCTCCGGAAAGCTACAGGCGTCGCGTTTCGGCGGCGCGCCTAGTCCGGTCGGCACATCGGGCGCGATGCGACAGAAACGTCACGCGGCGCACTATAGGCGCCGCTCCCGGCCCGCTCATGGACGCCTTGCCAAGGCTGCTCGCTGCGGTAACTCCCACGGAATTTCCCTCCGTGCAAAGGATGCTGGCCGGCCTCGCCGAGACGCTGCCGGCGCATTCACTGCACGCGGCGCTTCAGCTGCTGCGCACCGACTGCAAGCTGGTTCTGTGCTCGCTGCACTTCGACGACTCGCGCATGTTCTATCTTCTGAGCGAGCTGCGCACCGCGGCGCTGGGCATCCCGGTGCTCTGCTGCTGCCTTTCGGAGACCCATCTTGCGCACGACACGCTCGAGGGCCTGAGCGCGGCGGTGAGGCAGCTTGGGGCGGTGGAGTTTGTCGACCTGCGCGCGCAGGAAGCTCAAGCGAAGTTCGCGCAGCTCGTCATGCAGCAGCTTCGCTAGGCATTCCTCCTTCGCCGCGACTTTATGTCGGTGCGTTTGTTCGCCATGCTAGGCTTCGCGCGAAGATGCCGCCCTCGCAGATTCAAGCCGTTACGCTCGCATGCCATCCCGATACGCGCAGCGCAGCGGTGCGCGGCGTCGCGGCGCGGGTGCGGCGCTCGCCGGATGCGAGCTTGACGGTCACCTATGTCCTCGAGGCAATGCTCGAGCGGCTGCGCATTCCTCCACCGCGGCCGCCGCGCATCGGCGAGCGCCTGTGGCAGCACAGCTGCTGCGAGCTGTTCATCGCCCGCAAGGGCCTGCCCGCCTACCATGAATTCAATTTCGCGCCTTCGGGCGAGTGGGCCGTGTACGCCTTCCGGCGCTACCGCGACGCTGCACAGCCCGCCGATGAAACGCTGCAGCCGCAGATCGCCCTGCGCCGCGCCGCGGACCGGCTCGAGCTAGAAGCGACGATTCGCCTTTTGCCGGCTTACCGGGATCAAAGGCTGTCGTTGGGGCTGGCTGTGGTGGCCGAAGAGGACAACGGATCGCTTTCCTACTGGGCGATCCGCCACGCGCCCGGCAAGCCGGACTTTCACCATCCCGACGCCTTCGCCGTGGAGCTGGATGAAGTACGGGATTGACCGCCTGCTGGAAGAGCGCGCGCTGCGCAAGCCCCTCGCCGGGCGCCGCGTGGCGCTGCTCGCGCATCCGGCGTCGGTGACGCGCCACCTGCAGCACTCGCTCGATGCGCTTGCGGCGCTCGGCGACGTGAAGCTGACCGCGGCATTCGGTCCGCAGCACGGGCTGCGCGGCGACAAGCAGGACAACATGGTCGAGTCGGCCGATTTCACCGATCCGGTGCACGGCATCCCGGTGTTCAGCCTCTACGGAAGCGTGCGGCGTCCGACCGCGGCGATGATGGACAGCTTCGACGTGCTGCTGGTGGACCTGCAGGACCTCGGCTGCCGCATCTACACCTTCTTGACGACTTTGCGTTATGTGCTTGAAGCCGCCGCCGAGCGCGGCAAGGCGGTGTGGGTGCTCGACCGGCCCAACCCGGCGGGCCGGCCGGTGGAGGGCCTGCGGCTGCGCGAGGGCTGGGAAAGCTTCGTCGGCGCCGGCCCGCTGCCGATGCGCCACGGGCTGACGCTGGGCGAATTCGCCAAGTGGTTCGTGCGCACGCTTCGCCTGAACGTCGATTGCCAGGTCGTAAGCATGGAAGGCTGGGATCCCGCCGCGGCGCCGGGCCATGGCTGGCCGCTCGGGGAGCGCGCATGGGTGAACCCGAGCCCCAATGCCGCAAGCCTGTCGATGGCGCGCTGCTACGCGGGAACCGTGATGCTGGAAGGCACCAGCCTGTCCGAAGGGCGCGGCACGACGCGGCCGCTGGAGCTCTTCGGCGCGCCCGATCTGCAACCGGAGCTCCTCCTGGAAAAAATGCGATCGCTGGCGCCGCGCTGGATGCAGGGCTGCCGGCTGCGGCCCTGCTGGTTCGAGCCCACCTTCCACAAGCACGCAGGCAAGCTCTGCGCGGGGATTCAGATCCACGTAGACGATGCGGCCTATGGCCACGAGGCCTTCCGTCCCTGGCGTCTCGCCGCGCTGGCGTTCAAGGCGCTGCGCGCCCTGCGGCCCGATTACGCGCTATGGCGCGACTTCCCCTACGAGTACGAGCACGATCGCCTCGCCATCGACCTCATCAACGGCAGCGAGCTGCTGCGCGAGTGGGTCGACAATCCCGCCGCCGTCGCGGACGATCTCGACGCGCTCGCCGCTGCCGATGAGCAAGCCTGGCGCGAGGCGCGCAAGTCCGTGCTGCTCTACCAGCCCGCCTAGGTTGTAGCAGGCACCGCATTTTCGTGTAGTGGTTTTCCCGACAGCTCCGCAGGATCCCTGCAATCCCGTGATTGTCACGTAAGGAACAGTTGCGCATTCTTGCCCCAGCTGTAGGGGGCAGGAGCAGGACATGTCTGATGTGGACCTAAACGCGGGCCATACGGCTGCGAGCTGTATTCCGACGGCGGCCACCAGAAGTGGGCGCGCGGCCATCTTTCGGGCACCGACTACCTCCGGCTGAAGATCCTGCGCGAGCTCAACGCCTTCAACGAGCGTCTGTCCTGCCTCGAGGTGATGCGCGATACGTAGGGCGAAAAAGCGGCTTCCAGGTCGCTCCGGCTCGAGTAGTTCATTCGATCGCCTCATCGGCTGGGGGTACTGCGGTAAAGTAACCCCGGCGTATGTCGGCGTTCGTCGCCTTCCTGCACCATGTCGCCGCGTTCACGCTGGCCGGCGCGCTGGCGATCGAATTCGTCCTGATCCGCGACGAGCTGACGCTGCGCAGCGCCCGCCGGCTGCTGATCGCGGACGCCGTGCTCGGCGCGGCGGCCGGGGTCGTGCTGGCGGCCGGCCTGCTGCGCGTGTTCTATTTCGAGAAGGGCGCCGCGTATTACTTCCACAGCGTTCCGTTCATCGCCAAGGTCGCGCTGTTCGTCGCGATCGCGCTGCTGTCGATCTATCCCACGGTGACCTTCCTGTCCTGGCGCGGCGCAGTGAAGCAGGGCCGCTCGCCGGTGCCCGAGCCGGGCAAGCTGGGCCGCATCCGTGCGCTGATCCATTTCGAGCTCGCGCTGCTGGTGGTCCTGATTCTCTGCGCCGCCCTGATGGCAAAAGGGATCGGAGTGCTGAGCTGACTGCAGGACCGCTTGAATGGACCGTCTTCGGCGCCGTGGTGGCGATCGCGCTCGCCGCCGACATCCTGGTTTCGCGCAAGCGTGTCCCCAGCTTGCGCAGCGCGACCCTCTGGAGCGCGCTCTGGATCGGCCTCGGGCTGGTGTTCGGCGCCGTGGTGGCGCTGCGCTTGGGCAGCGACGCCGGCCTGACCTACCTGACCGCCTACCTGCTGGAAAAATCGTTGTCGGTGGACAACCTGTTCGTATTCGCGCTGATCTTCTCGCAGACCGGCATCCCGCCGGCGCTGCAGCGCCGCGCGCTGTTCTGGGGCATCGCCGGCGCGCTCATCATGCGAGCGCTGCTGATCGCCCTGGGAATCTACCTGCTCGAGCGCTTCCACTGGGTAGTCTATCCGTTCGCCGCGCTGCTGCTGTTCGCCGCCGCGCGCATGCTGTGGGGGAAGGAAAAGCAGCGCGAGATCATCGAAGCGAGCTGCACCCTGTGCACGAGCTGGATCGCCCGCTTCATACCCATTACCCCGGTGCCGCAGGGCGAGCGCTTCCTGCTGCGCCAGGGCGGGCGCTGGGTGGCGACCCCGCTGCTGGTCGCGCTGGTGGCGATCGAGACCACCGACCTGGTGTTCGCGGTCGACTCGATCCCCGCGGTGTTCGCCGTCACGCGCGATCCGTTTCTCGTCTACACCTCGAACGTGTTCGCTCTGCTCGGCCTGCGCTCGCTCTATTTCCTGCTGGCCGGCGCGATACGCAAGCTGCCGTTCCTGCGCGCTGCGCTCGGCGTCTTGCTGCTGTTCGTCGCGCTGAAGATGCTGCTGGCGGGGTGGCTGGAGGTCTCGCCGGCGCTGTCGCTCGCGATCATCGCCGGCATCTTCGGCGCGGCGCTGATCGCGTCGTTGCTGCTGCCGAGACCCGCCGCGGTCTGCACGCATCTCGATCAGATCCGCGACGTGAAGCCGGGGAGCGACGGCTGCGGGGAATGCCTGAAGCTCGGCAGCCGCTGGGTGCACCTGCGCATGTGCCTGTCCTGCGGCAACGTGGGCTGCTGCGACGACTCGAAGGAGAGGCACGCGACGCGGCATTTCCAGGCGAGCGGCCATCCGATCGCGCGCTCGATCGAGCCGGGCGAAAGCTGGAGGTGGTGCTACGTCGATCGGACGATCGTGAACTAGGAGGCATGCCATGCGCGTCATCGGAATCGCCGGAAGCCTGCGCAGCGGCTCATATAACGGCGCATTGCTGCGCGCCGCCGCCGAGGAGTGCCCGCCGGGCTCCAGCATCCAGATCGAGTCGATCCGCGGCATTCCGCTGTACGACGGCGACGTGGAGTCGGCACAGGGAATCCCCGCGCGCGCGGCCGAGCTGAAGGAGGCAATCGCCGCCGCAGACGCCCTGCTTCTGGTCACGCCGGAGTACAACAATTCGATCCCCGGCGTGTTCAAGAACGCGATCGACTGGCTAACGCGCCCTGCCGCCGACATTGCGCGAGTATTCGGCGGCCGCCGGATCGGCCTGATCGGCGCGTCGCCCGGCGCGTTCGGCACCGTCCTGTCGCAAAGCGGCTGGCTGCCGATATTCCGCACGCTCGGCATGCGACCGTGGTTCGGCCAGCTGCTCTACGTCGGCAACGCGGGCAAGGTCTTCGATGCCTCCGGCAGGCTGGTCGACGATGCCATCCGCAAGCGCCTGCGCAGCTACGTCCACGGGTTCTTCGCCAGCTTGTAGCCACTGTCGGGCTGCGGCGACAGTTTGATAAGTTGCGAAGTTTCCTTCACAGTCTCGCTCAACACATTGAGAGCGTGCCGGAAAACAGGCGAACGCCGGGAGAAGAACATGTCTTTTCTAGATTTGCAGATTGCCCGCAGGCAATGCCAAGAAATGCGCGATCTGATCGTCCACCGCGGGGGCGGCTGGCGCGATGAGCGCCTGCTGCAGAAGCTCCAGGAGTTGTCCCGCGCGGCGACTTCGGCGGTTGAAGACCGCGAGTTTCGCGAACGCCTCGGCACGGTCGAGGATTACGCCTCGGCGCTTTTCTCCGACGACCGGCACCAGGGGTGGGCGCGGCAGCAGATGTCGGGCGTCGACTATCTGCGGCAATACATCCTGACGGAAATGGATGCCCTGCTCGAGCGCCTGCGGGCCATCGAGGCCGGACGCGAGAATGCCATGCAGCGCGCTGCGCAGCTGCGCACGGGAAATCCGCGGCCGGCCTGACTTTTCGCTTCTGGCTTCATGCGCGCCGCTATGCCTGCCATACGCCGTAGCCCTCGCCGCGCAGGCTGATCGCGAGCTCGACCTCCATTTCCCGCGCCGCCTCGTAAGGCATCGGGTTGTAGACCGCGTACAGCTCGGGCATCAGCCTCAGGCCATAGAGCCGCACGTACCGGTTGGAGCGGATCCCCGCCTTGTGCTTGTCGAAGCGCTCGTCGGGCGACAGGCCGGTGGCGCCGACGTACACGCAGGGCTTCGCGAGGTTGTAGTTGGGGTTGCACTTCCTGAACTTCGCTTCGCCGAGTACCTCCTTCGACAGCTCCACCACGTAAACGCAGTGGTGCTGCCTGCGCCTAGAGCGCGCGGCCGGCGATTTTGCGGAACGCACCGTCATACGCGCTCAGGAGCCGCAGGGCCTCTCGATTGCCCTTGGCTGCGGTCAGGCTGAGACTGTGCGCCGGGGCGAGAAGCTTGCTCAGCCAGGCGATGGCAAAGAGGCAGGCGCCGATCGCGATCGCCGGCAGCCATTGCGTCTTGTAGGTTAGCCAGGGCACGAGCAGCAGGCTCGCCAGCCCGAGCGCGGCAAGCATCGAGGCGCATTCGCGCGCGAGCGCCGGCCGCGCGAAGTAGAACGCATAGCGCTGCACCAGCTCGGCTTCGTCGGGCTCGAGCGGTTCGGCGGCCGCGGCGAGCAGCGCGGCTGCGTCGGCGCGCCTGGCACGCTGCGAAAGCCAGGCGAGAAAGCCGCCCTCGACTGCGGCGAATGCCCAGGCGGTCTGCGGATAGAACAGCGCCATCGCGGCGAGCGCCGCGATGGCGGCAGTGCCGAGTCCTTTCACGCATTTATTGTGTCGCGTCCTTCGCTACAGCGAAAGGGCGATTCCGCCCACACGATCGGATGCCCGCTCTTAGGGCATCATTCGCGCCATGCAAGAGACATGTCCTAGCGCTCATAGGAACGTTCACATCTATATCCGGATGCTTCACGACGCCTGCCTGCAGCTTGGCGAGAAGCATAAGCTCGCGGCGTATCTCGGCGTCGATGCGGGAGTGGTCGACGACTGGCTGAACGGGCGCGGCAGGCCCTCGGACGCGATTTTCCTGCGCTGCGTGGACCTGCTGCAAGGCCCGGCGGTCGCAGGCTAGCTTTTCGTCCCGTATTGCGCCGGCCGATGGCCAGCACCGCGTACACGCGCACGCTCTCCCGGG
>DASQGB010000220.1:0-6087 GCA_035632815.1 Burkholderiales bacterium
CGCCGGATTGCTCCTACTGCGCCCACTGGGAGTCGCAGTCCCGGGCCGCCCTGCTCGCCTCGCCCGAGGGCAAGGCGGTGCGCTTCGTCGAAATCCGCGGGACCACGTTGCGCGAGCCGATCGACGCCCGGCACTACCCGCCCGAGCACCGATGGGTCTTCGAGCAGATCGGCCCGAGCCGCGGCGTGCCGCGATTCCTGCTTGCGATCAACGGCAAGATCATTGTGAACGCCTATGGCACGGGCGGATACAGCACAGTGTTTCTGCCCGCGCTCAAGGAAGCCGTAGCGCGCAGGCAAATGGAGAAGACATGAGATTCGCACGGGTTTTCGCAGCCCTGGTCCTTGGCCTCGGATGCGCAGTCGCGCAGGCACAAACGATCACCATCGGCGAGCTGAACAGCTACAAGGTGTTTCCCGCCTTCCTCGAGCCCTACAAAAAGGGCATGGAGCTCGCCGTCGAGGAGATCAATGCCTCGGGAGGCGTTCTCGGCCGCAAGCTCGAGCTGGTGACGCGCGACGACGGCGGCACGCCGGGCGACGCGGTGCGCGTCGCGGAGGAGCTGATCTCGAGGGAAAGGGTGAACGTGCTGATGGGCACCTTCGCTTCCAACGTCGGCCTCGCGGTCGCGAATCTCGCCAACCAGAGGAAGGTCCTGTTCCTCGCCTCCGAGCCGCTCACCGACAAGATCGTGTGGGAGAACGGCAACCGCTACACGTTCCGCCTGCGGCCGTCGACCTACATGCAGACCGCGATGCTGATCCCGGAGGCGGCGAAGCTGAAGAAGAAGCGCTGGGCGATCGTTTACCCCAACTACGAGTACGGCCAGTCGGCGACGGCGTCGTTCAAGAAGCTGCTTTCGCAGGCGCAGCCGGGCGTGGAGTTCGTCGCCGAGCAGGCGCCGGCGCTCGGCAAGATCGACGCCGGCGCCGTGGTGCAGGCGCTCGCCGATGCGAAGCCCGACGCGATCTTCAGCTCGCTCTTCGCCGCGGACCTGCAGAAATTCGTCCGTGAGGGCAATACGCGCGGACTGTTCCGGAACACGGCGGTGTTCAACCTGCTCGCCGGCGAGCCGGAGTATCTCGATCCGCTGAAGGACGAGACGCCCGAAGGCTGGTGGGTCACCGGCTATCCGTGGAGCGAGATCAACACGCCCGAGCACAAGCGCTTCCGCGACGCCTACCAGAAGCGCTGGAAGGACTACCCGCGCCAGGGCTCTGTCGTCGGCTACTCGGCGGTGCATGCGGTGGCCAACGCCATCCGCAAAGCCAAATCCGCCGACACCGAGAAGCTGATCGAGGCGCTGAAAGGGCTCGAGATGCAGACGCCGTTCGGGCCGATCGTGTGGCGGCGCATCGATCACCAGTCGACCATGGGCGCCTATGTCGGGCAGCTCACGAAGCGCGAAGGCAAAGGCGTGATGAGCAACTGGCGCTACGTCGACGGCGCGAAGTTCCAGCCGTCCGACGAGGAAATCCGCAAGCTGCGCAAGGATTAGCGTTTGTTTGCATGAGCGGTTCGGCGATCCTGCTGCAGCTGCTCAACGGCCTCGCGAGCGCAAGCTCGCTGTTCCTGGTCGCCGCGGGGCTGTCGCTCATCTTCGGCGTCACCCGCGTAGTCAACTTCGCCCACGGCTCGCTCTACATGCTCGGCATGTATCTCGCCGTGTGGCTGTCGGCGAAGTTCGGCTTCTGGGCGAGCGTGCCGATGGCGGTTCTTCTCATCGGTGTTGCCGGGGCACTGATCGAGATCACGGTATTGAGACGGATCTACAAGGCGCCCGAGCTGCTGCAGCTGCTCGCCACCTTCGCGCTGGTGCTGGTAATCAAGGATTTCGCGCTGTGGGCCTGGGGCCCGGAAGACATGCTCGGGCCGCGTGCGCCGGGCTTTGCCGGCGCGGTGGCGATCGCCGGCGGGCAGTTTCCGCAATACGACCTGCTGCTCATCGCATTGGGGCCGCTGGTGTTCGTTTTCCTGCAGGTCATACTCAAGAGAACCCGGTGGGGCATCCTGATCCGCGCCGCGACGCAGGACCGGGAGATGGCCGCGGCGCTCGGCGTCGATCAGCGGCGCCTGTTCACGGCGGTGTTCGCGCTCGGCGCAGCGCTGGCCGGGCTGGGCGGGGCGCTCGCCATCCCGCGCGAGCCGGCGAGCCTGGAGATCGATCTTGCGCTGATCTCGGATGCGTTCGTCATCGTGGTGGTCGGCGGCCTGGGCTCCATACCGGGGGCCTTCCTGGCGGCGCTGCTGATCGGCGTCATCAAGGCGTTCTGCATCGGCCTGGGCTACTCGAAGATCACGCTCGCGGTCGAGTTCATCGTCATGGCGATCGTGCTGGTGCTGCGTCCCTGGGGGTTGCTCGGCCGCCCGCTCGCGGCTGCGCGCGGCGCGGGCAGCGTCGAGCCGCCGCTGCCCGCATTCGGCAGGAAGGAAATCCTGGCGCTCGCGGGTCTCGCCGGCGCGCTCGCCCTCGTGCCGCTTGCCGACAGCGGATACATCCTGGTGCTGCTGACCGATATCCTGGTGTTCGCGCTGTTCGCCGCCAGCCTGCACTTCATCATCGGTCCGGGCGGGATGCTTTCGTTCGGCCACGCCGCATACTTCGGCCTGGGCGCCTACGGCGCCGCCCTGCTCGTCCTGCGCTTCGGCGCGCCGATGGAGCTCGCGCTCGCGGCCGGGCCGCTGCTGGCGATGACCGGGGCGCTCCTCTTCGGCTGGTTCTGCGTGCGCCTGTCCGGCGTCTACCTCGCCATGCTCACCCTCGCCTTCGCGCAGATCGCCTGGTCGGTCGCCTTCCAGTGGGACAGCGTGACCGGCGGATCGAACGGCCTGATCGGCGTGTGGCCCTCGGCGTGGCTCGCTTCGAAGACGGCGTACTACCTGCTCACCCTGCTCGCAGGCATCCTCGGAATTTCTTTTCTCTGGAGGACGCTCTATTCGCCGTTCGGCTACGCGTTGCGCGCCGGGCGCGATTCGCCGCTGCGCGCGGAGGCGATCGGCATCGACGTGCGCCGTATCCAGTGGGCGGCATTCACGCTGGCGGGCGTGGTCGCGGGCCTGGCCGGCGCGCTGCACGCGTTCTCCAAAGGATCCATCTCGCCCGAAACGCTGTCCGTGCCGCGCTCGGTCGACGGCCTGGTCATGGTGCTGCTCGGCGGGCTGCACACCCTCACCGGGCCGCTATGGGGCGCGGCGCTGTTCACCTGGCTCGAGGACTCGGTGTCGCGCGGCATCGAATACTGGCGCGCCGCGATCGGCGCGGTGATCCTGCTGCTGGTGCTCGCGTTTCCACAAGGCATCGCCGGCTACCTGCGGCGCGCATGAACGTCCTTAACGTAAAGGGATTGTCGAAAGCCTACGGCGGCGTGCAGGCGCTGCGCGAGGTCAGCTTCGAGGTGGACGCCGGCGAGCTGGTCGCCCTGATCGGCCCGAACGGCGCGGGCAAGACTACCTGTTTCAACCTGCTCAACGGCCAGCTCGAGCCCGATGCGGGCGAGATCGACCTCGACGGCCGCAGCCTCGTCGGCCTCAGGCCGCGCGAGGTCTGGCGGCTGGGGGTCGGCCGCACCTTCCAGGTGACCGCGACCTTCGGCTCCATGAGCGTGCGGGAGAATGTGCAGATGGCGCTCCTCTCGGATCGCAGGCGTCTCTATTCGCTTTTCAGCAACGTAAATCAATTTGAAACCAATGCTGCCGACAGCCTGCTCGAACGGGTGGGGATGCTGGAGCAGGCCGCACGCCCCTGCGCTGTCCTCGCCTATGGCGATCTCAAGCGGGTCGAGCTCGCCATTGCCCTGGCGAACCGCCCGCGCCTGCTGCTGATGGACGAGCCCACGGCCGGCATGGCGAGCGCCGAGCGCACCGCGCTGATGGAGCTCGCCAGCCGCCTCGCTGCGAGCGAGGGCATCGCGGTGCTGTTCACCGAGCACGACATGGACGTCGTGTTCCAGCACGCCCGGCGCGTGCTCGTGCTGCATCTTGGCGAGCTGATCGCGGCCGGCGCGCCCGCTGCAGTGCGCGCCGATGCCCGCGTGCGGGAGGTCTATCTTGGCGATGCTTGAGCTGAAGCGCCTCAATGCCGGGTATGGACGCGCCCAGGTGCTGTTCGATCTTAGCCTCGAGCTCGAGCGCGGCGAGGTGGCGGTGCTCGCCGGGCGCAACGGCGCCGGAAAATCGACCACGGTGAAGTCGATCATGGGATTGCTTCGGCCGGTTTCCGGAGAAATCCGTTTTGAGGGAGAACACATTGAAAAGCTCGAGCCCTTCGAGATCTCGCGCCTGGGTCTGGGCTACGTGCCGGAGGACCGGCGTATCTTCACCGATCTCTCGGTGGCCGAGAACCTCGAGGTCGGCCGCCGGCCGCCGCGCGCCGGGGTGCCGGTGTGGACCGAGGAGCGCCTGTTCGCTCTGTTTCCAAACCTCGCCGGCGCTCGGCAGCGGCTTGGCGCTCACCTCTCGGGCGGCGAGCAGAAGATGCTGGCGATCGCGCGAACGCTGATGGGCAACCCTGCCGCCATCCTGCTGGATGAGCCCTCCGAGGGAATCGCGCCGGTGATCGTGCGGCAGATGGCCGATACCATTCTGGAGCTGAAGCGCGCCGGCATGAGCGTTCTGCTGTGCGAGCAAAACCTCAAGTTCGCGCGGCGCGTCGCCGACCGCGCTTACTTGATCGAGAAGGGACAGGTACGGGAGGAGACAATCAAGCCATGACGCGCCTTGGACTGCTGCTGACCGTGACCGAGCCTCCCCCGGCGATGGAGGAGGAGTTCAACGCCTGGTACGACGAGGAGCATCTCGCGGAGCGCCTCTCGATCCCCGGCTTCCGCTCGGCGCAGCGCTGGGTCGCCGACCTGCCGCCGGGCGAAGGCAAGTACCTCGCGAACTACGAGCTCGATTCGCTTGCCGTGCTGTCATCGCCCGCCTACCTGGAAAGATTTCGAAATCAAACCCCCTGGTCGAAGCGCTGCCTGGGCAAGACGGTCGTGTTCAAGCGCTGGGCCTGCGAGCAGGTCGATCCCGGCGATGCGGGACCGCATCCTCTCGCCCGAGCCATTACTCTTGAACAAAACCTTTCATTTCCGGAATCGCTCCAAGTGCGCCGCTTTGCTGCCGTATCCGGCGAGAAGATCGTCCTCACCGAGCTGGCGCAGACGCCTGCCGGCGCTCGCGTCTACCGAGCCTACGGCTGATGGATCGGAATCTTGAGCGCTATGCCTGGCTGTCGATCGCGGCCGCGTTCGCCACGATCGGGCTGAAGGCCGCCGCCTGGTGGGTCACCGACTCGGTGGGCCTGCTCTCGGATGCGCTCGAATCGCTGGTCAACCTCGTCGCCGCCGTGCTCGCGCTTTCCATGCTGCGCCTCGCCGCCGCGCCGCCTGACGAAGGGCACCAGTACGGGCACTCCAAGGCCGAGTATTTTTCCGCCGGCATCGAAGGGGCTCTGATCGTGCTCGCGGCTGTCGGTATTCTCGCCGCGGCGATCCCGCGACTGATCGAGCCCAAGCCGCTCGACACACCGGTGCTCGGCCTGGTGCTCAGCACCGCGGCCACCGCCATCAATCTGGCGGTAGGCCTGATCCTGATCCGGGTCGGAAGAAAGCATCACAGCATCACCCTCGAAGCGGACGGCCAGCACCTGATGACCGACGTCTGGACCTCAGTGGGCGTGATCATCGGCGTGACGCTGGTGTTCGCCACCGGCTGGCTGCGGCTCGATCCACTGCTCGCTCTCGCGGTAGCGGCGTACATCATCTGGACCGGCGTCGGACTGATGCGCCGCTCGGTGTCGGGCCTGCTCGACGCGGCGATCTCGCCCGAAGAGCAGAACGAAATCCACAAGCTGTTCAGCGAGTATTCGCGCCGCTACGGGGTGTCGTTCCATGCGCTGCGCACGCGCCAGGCCGGCGCGCGGCGCTTCGTGTCGTTCCACTTCTTGGTGCCGGACGCCTGGACCGTCTCGCAGGCGCACCGCCTGTGCGAGGAGATCGAGGAGCGCATCCGCACGATGGTGCCGAACGCCGCGGTGTTCACCCACATCGAGCCGATCGACGACCCGGCCTCCTACGACGACCAGAAGCTCGACCGCTA
>DASQGB010000221.1:0-4251 GCA_035632815.1 Burkholderiales bacterium
ACGTGCTGATCGGCGGGATTCCGGAGCTCGGCGAAACGCCGGGCCTTTTCCATTACGCACCGCGGGAGCATGGTCTCGAGCGGCGCGCCGATTGCCCGCCTGAGCTGCTCGCGCGATTGATGCGCGGCTTGCCGCCGCAGGTATTCCTCGTGGGCCTGTCGTCGGTCTACTGGCGCGAGGCGTGGAAGTACGGCGAGCGCGCCTTCCGCTACTGCCAGCACGACGCGGGACACGCGATCGGCACCGTGAGGGTCGCGGCGGCGACGCTCGGCTGGTCGGCGCGGGTGCTGGACGCCGTGGCGGACGAAACCATCGAAGCGCTGCTCGGGCTCGACCGGGCCGCGGACTTCGAGGGCGCCGAGCGGGAAAACGCGGAGCTGGTGATGGCGGTGTGGCCGGGAGATGCCGCAACAAGCACTTCGAGTCTTGATGTAAAGGCCGTGCTGGAGATGAAAACACAGCGCTGGTACGGGAAGGCGAACCGGCTGAGCGCGGACGCGCCCGTGCCCTGGAAGATCATCGATACCGTCTCGGCGGCGTCGCGAAAGCCGTGAATTCTTCCGGACAGATCATTCGCCAGCGGCGCAGCCTTGTCGCCTGCGACGGCAGGACTTCGATCCCGGCGCAGCGCTTCTACCGCATGCTCGCGCGCGTCGTGCCGCGCGTCGAGCTGGACGTTGCGCGCCGACCCATGCCCTGGGACGCGATTCCCTGGGAGCCGGTGATCCACTTCGTTCTGTTCGTGCACCGCGTGGAGGGCATCGATGCGGGCCTGTACGCGCTCGCGCGCGACCCCGCCAAGGTGGAGAAGCTGAAGAGCGCCATGCACGCGCAGTTCGCCTGGCGATCGCCGCCGGGCTGCCCCGAGAGCCTGCCGCTGTATCTCCTCGAGCGCGGCGACCCGCGGCAGCTCGCGACGCAGGTGAGCTGCCGCCAGGACATCGCCGGCGAAGGCGCGTTCTCGCTCGGCATGATCGCCGAGTACCAGGAAAAGCTGGTCGCGCACGGGCCGTGGTTCTACCGGCGCCTCTTTTGGGAGGCGGGCGCGATCGGGCAGGTGCTGTACCTCGAGGCGGAAGCGGCCGGCGTGCGCGCGACCGGCATCGGCTGCTTCTTCGACGATCCGGTGCACGACGTCTTCGGCTTCAGGGACCTTGCCTTCCAGTCGCTGTATCACTTTACCGTCGGCGGTGCCGTCGACGATACGCGCCTCACCACGCTGCCGCCCTACGGCGCGCAAGTCGAAGGGCCGGAGGGCGCGATGGATCTCCCGTAGAGTACCGGGAGGGATATGGAGTACGTGAAAGTCACGTTCCCAACGGATCGTCTGGTCTACGTCGACGGCGAGGAGAACGGCTCCACCAATGAAGTGCTGCGGGTGGAGGCGGGCACGCACGTGTTCGAGCTCGGCAATCGGGCGAACTACCGGCCGGCGTCGCGCAAGCTGACGGTGAAGGACACGACGCCGCTCGAGCCGCTGGAAGTCCGGTTCTTCCGCAAGGACGATTGATGGGCCGGGCATTCGTCCTCGGCTGCGCGCTGCTGCTGTCGGCCTGCGCGTCCTTCACGCCCGGCAACCCGCCGCTCGCCAGGTACGCGCCCGAGGCCGGCTACCGCTTCGAGCGGCTGGAGAGCGGCGACAACAGCGACGAGCTGTTCGTGATCCTGACCTTTTCCGGCGGCGGCACGCGCGCCGCGGCGCTGGCCTACGGCGTGCTCGAGGCGCTGCGCGACACCGCCATCCAGTGGCGCGGCCGCTCGCTGCCGCTGCTCGACGAGGTGGACGTGATCTCGTCCGTCTCCGGCGGCAGCTTTCCGGCGGCGTACTACGCGCTGCGCGGAAGGCGGATTTTCGATGAGTTCCCCGAGCGCTTTCTCTACCGCCCGGTGCAGAGCGATCTCATCAAGCTCGCGCTCTCGCCGTGGAGCTGGCTGAAGCTCGCCGCGCCGGCCTACGGGCGCAGCGACCTCGCCGCGGAGTTCTATCACCGCGAGGTGTTCGCGGGCGCCACCTACGCCGACGTCATCGCGCGCAACCGGCGCCCGTTCGTGATCCTCAACGCCACGGACATGAGCACCGGCGCGCAGTTTCCGTTCATCCAGGACCAGTTCGACCTGATGTGCTCGGACCTCGCGGGCGTGCCGCTCGCCCGCGCCGCGGCCTCCTCGTCGGCGTTCCCGGGAGGCCTCACCGCGCTGACCTTCCAGAACTACGCCGGCAGCTGCGGGTACCGCCAGCCGGCGTGGGTGCAGCTCGCCTTCGAGGACCACGGCTCGCGCGTCAACCCGCGCCGCACGGCGCGCGCCGGGAACCGGCTGTCGCTCGCCGCCGAAGGGCCCGCGAAGCGCGCCTACATCCATCTCACCGACGGCGGCGTGGCCGACAACATCGGCCTGCGCGGGCCGCTCGAGGCGATCGCCTCCACCAACCATCCGTGGAGCGTGCTGCAGAGGATGAACCAGAAGAGGATCGACAAGCTGGTGGTGATCGTGGTGAACGCCGCCACCGACCCGGCGACCGTGCGCGACCAGAGCGCGCGCGTCCCGGGCTTCATTGACACGATGACCACGGCGGCTGCCGTGCCGCTGGACAATTACTCGTTCGACACCGTGGAGCTGCTAAGCAAGACCGTGAACGAGTTCAACACCGATGCCCGCCAGCTTCCGGCGGGCCACAAGGTCGACCTCTATCCGATCCAGGTGGCCTTCGATTACATCAGCTCCCCGGACGAGCGGACGTGGTTCAAGAACCTGCCGACCACGTTCGAGCTTCCGCGCGAGACCGTCGACAGGCTGCGCGCGGTGGGGCGGCGCCTCCTCAACGAGGACCCGCAGTTCCGGAACCTGATGAAGGCGCTTAAGGGCAAGCCTCCTGACTAGGAGCGGGCTTGCACGGTTTTTGCGTGACCGGGGTACGGAGGTACACCTGACATGAAGCGAAGCCTGAACATTCGCAAATTTGGTGCACTGGCAGCTCTGCTGCTCTTCTTCGGTGCGAGCCACGCGCAGGATCCGTCGAAGCCGCTGCTCCTGGTGGCCACGCCGGAGCTCGAGGGCGGGTATCACCACACCGCGCTGCTGGTGGCGCCGGTGGGGAACGGGCACCTCGGGTTCATCCTCAACCGCGCGACGCGCACCCGCATGGGCGCATTGTTCCCGGATCACCCGCCGTCCGCCAAGGTGACCGATCCGCTCTACTTCGGCGGCCCCGAGGAAGCGAATGCGATCTTCGCCGTCGTGCGGCGCGATCCGGGGGCGCCGTCGCTGCGCCTCTTCGACGACTTCTTCGTCACCGCCAGCGCCCAGAGCGTCGACCGCATCATCGAAGAGACGCCCGATGAGGCGCGCTTCTTCGTCGGGTTCGTCGGCTGGCGGCCGGGGGAGCTCGCGCAGGAGATCGCCAGCGGCTTCTGGTACGTGGGCGACCCCGAGGCCTCGCTCGTGTTCCGCAAGGACACCAGCGGCATGTGGGACGAGCTGGTGCAGCGCCTGGGCCAACGGCTAAGCGCTTTCAGCGCGCCCCGATGAGCGCTTCTATCGCGCCTCGCTGATCGATTTGTTCAGGCTCGTACCGGTGACCCCGACGACGCGTCCATCGTTGGTCAGCTCGACCGCCTCGCCGGCGAAGAAGGTGCCGTTGTCCACGTCCACGCTCTGGAATCCTCCGGCGTCCATGCGCAGGTAGAGCCGGTACAGGTGGGGATCTCGGCGCTTCGACGCGCCGCTCGCCGAGGACTGCGCCGCGTTGCGGAGCACACCCACCGATTCGATCACGCCCGAGCCGGCCTTGAAGTTCCCGGGCGAGATGATCTCGCCCTCGAGCTGGGTCGGGTCCTGGTAATAGCTGCAGCCTGCCAGCGAGAACAGCAGAAGCACGAGGACGCCCCGAATTTGCATGCCCGGAGCATAACGCCGCAGAATGCGCCATGCGCACTCGCCTGCTGGTTACCGTGTTCCTTCTCGCCTTCGCCCTCCCGGCGGCGGCCGCCTATCCCGAAAAACCGATTCGCTTCGTGGTGCCCTCCGCGCCGGGCGGCTCGGTGGACATTCTGATGCGGGTCCTCACGCAGCAGCTGTCCACGCAAATGGGCGTGACGTTCGTGATCGAGAACAAGCCCGGTGCTTCGTTCGTGCCGGGGACCATGGACATCGTGAAGGCGGCGCCGGACGGCTACACGCTCGGCTACGGCAACATCGTGTCGCTGGCGGTCAACCGCACGTTGCTGCCCAACTTGCCGTACGACGTGGAGA
>DASQGB010000222.1:0-10294 GCA_035632815.1 Burkholderiales bacterium
GTGGAACTGGGAAGTGCAGCTGATCAACGATCCGAAGACGGTCAACGCCTTCTGCATGGCCGGCGGCAAGATGGCGATCTACAGCGGCATGTGGGAGAAGCTGAAGGCGAGCGACGACGAGATCGCGCAGGTGATGGGCCACGAGATCGCGCACGCGCTCGCGAGCCACACGCGCGAGCGCATGTCGATCGCCATGACCTCGCAGCTAGCGACCACCGTCGCCGCGGTCGCCATCTCCTCGCGCGAGAACCAGGGCTTCGCGCTGCAGGGCGCTCAGCTCGCAGCGCTGCTCGCGATCCAGCTTCCCAACAGCCGCGAGAGCGAGTCGGAAGCCGACCAGATCGGCATCGAGCTCGCCGCGCGCGCCGGCTACGACCCGGCCGCGGCGGTGACGCTGTGGGAGAAGATGGGCAAGCTCGGCGGCGGCGGGCCGCCGCAGTTCCTCTCGACGCATCCGACACCCGCCAATCGCGCCGCGCGCCTGAAGGAGCTGGGCGAGAAGGTGCAGCCGCTGTATGCAGCGGCGAAGGCCAACCCGCTCGCCGACGCGCCGAGGTTCCTCAACACGAAAGAAGCGGTAAACGAGCGCGTGGTCGCCAAGCCCGGCGAGCTCAGCCGCGAGGAGTACGCGGCGAAAGCGGCGAAGGAAGCCGAGACCCTGACCTTCCTCGCCGAGCCCTTCGAGAGATTCAAGCGCGGCGAGGCGCTCTTCGATTGCCGCATCCAGTGCAGCGTCGGCTTCAGCGCGAGGAAAAGCGACTGGAAAAAGCTGCACGAGCGCGAGCAGTGGCGCGACCTGGCGGTGTCGGTGCTGCAGGTCGGCTATCTCAGCGATCTTTCGTACTTCATGCTCGCCGAGGCCGCCAAGGGCCTGGGCCTCAAGGAAGCTTCGGCCGCTTATTACAAGCGGGCGATCGAGGCCGGCAGGGAGCACGGCTGTGGCGAGGAAGGCTGCGAGGGTTACGACGTGCCGAAGCGAGCCCACGCCGCACTGCAGTAGGGGAAATTCGACATGGGCCCGGGGATTGCATGTCCCCCGGAGCCATGATCCCTCCAAAGCAGATGTTCCGGCTGCTGAAAGAGGCAGCCAGCGCCTGGGTCGACGACTACGCCCCGAGCATGGGCGCCGCCCTTTCCTACTACACCCTGTTCTCGATCGCGCCGCTGCTGCTGATCGTGATCGCGGTCGCCGGCCTGGTGTTCGGCGGCGAAGCAGCGCGCGGCGAGATCTTCGGCCAGCTCACCGGCCTGATCGGCGAGGAGGGCGCCAAGGGCGTCGAGGGCATCGTGCAGGCGGCCAGCGAGCCCAAGGAAGGCATCATCGCGACCGTCATCGGCGTGGTGGTGCTGATCATCGGCGCGACGACGGTGTTCGGCGAGCTGCAGAACGCGCTCGACCGCATCTGGCGCGCGCCGGTGCGCGCGCAGTCGAGCGGCTGGTGGAACCTGCTGCGCGAGCGCCTGCTGTCCTTCGGCATGATCCTCGGCATCGCTTTCCTGCTAATGGTGTCGCTCATCCTCAGCGCGGCGGTGTCGGCGATCGGCAAGTGGTTCGGCTCGGGCGGCTGGGAGGCGATCGCCCACGTGCTCGAGATCGCTCTCAGCTTCGGCCTCATGACGGTGCTGTTCGCGCTGATCTACAAGTTCATCCCGCGCGTGCACATCGCCTGGCGCGACGTGTGGATCGGCGCCGCCTTCACCGCGGTGCTGCTCGCCGTGGGCAAGTTCCTCATCGGGCTCTACATCGGCAAGGGCAGCGTCGCCTCGGCTTTCGGCGCCGCAGGCTCGCTGGTGGTGATGATGGTGTGGGTCTACTACGCCGCGCAGATCTTCCTGCTCGGCGCCGAATTCACCTGGGTGTACGCGCACGAGTACGGCTCGCGGCGGGGATCCGGTGAAGTTGAACTATCCAGACCGGAATCCAAAGCGGTGCCGGCTCGCATGCTCCCTGTCCCGGTGTCGCCGGCCGCGAACAGCGCCATGCCTGAAGTAAAGCGGCGACGCGGAAACAACCCGCTCGCCTTCGTCGCCGGCGCTTTCGCCGTGGGTGCGGTGCTGGGGCTGTTCAAGTCCCGCATCGCGCATGGCGCCGTCATGGGCGCCGACTCGCTGCGGCGCCACGCTCCCCTGCGCAGCCGCAGGCGCAAATTCTTCGCGTTCCTCAGCCGCTGATGGGTTCGGCCCCCTGACAAGGGGGCCGTGAGCCCGCAGTTATAACTGCGGCGAGCGGGGGGTTTTGAGAGAAGTTGGTGGGAAATCGGGCTCTGACCCCGATTTTTAGCTCTCGATGGAAAGAACGCCCGACGCGACGGCGTCGCGGTAGAACTCCGCGCTCTGCAGCGCGCGCGTCAGCACCATCCCCTGGCTGCTCGCGCGCACGACGTAGCGGAGCACGACCGCCAGAACGAACACCAAGCCGCCGGCGAGCCAGGCGCCGGTGAGCGCCAGCGCGACGGCGGCGCCGAACAGCGGCAGCAGGATGAACGGAAGCATCAGCCGCGCCGACATCAGGCGCACCGCCCGCGCGCGGTCGACGCTCACGCGGATGCGGCCCTCGCCGAAGGCTGAGCGGAATTCGCCGTGCGTCATGCCGCGCGCGCCTTGCGCCGCTTGGTGCGCGCGCGCCAGGCGCCGACGACTTGCAGTCGCCAGACGACCTGCACCGTCACGTAGCCGAGGAGCGCGAGGGTCAGGCCGAGCGCCACGAGGCCGATGCCGAGGGGCTTGCCGAGCGACATCATCCACAGCAGCAGCCCGTGCATCGAGTCGCCGAAGGCCGACCAATCCATCTCGAAGGGCACCACCGGCCCGGGGTCGACGCTCTCCCACAGGATCAGCCGCCCGTAGGCGTAGGCGAGGAGGTAGAGCGGCACGATGGTGAACGGATTGGTGTAGAGCGTCACCAGGAGCGCGACCGGGATGTTCCTGCGCAGCGGGATGGCGACGAGGAGTGCCGCGAGCATCTGCAGCGGGCCGGGCACCAGCCCGCAGAAGAGGCCGATCGCCACCGCGCCGGCGACCGAGCGCCGGTTGAGGCACCACAGGTTCGGATGATGCAACAAGCTGCCGAACGGCTTCGCGAGGCGGCTCGAGCGCACCGAGTCGGGCGTCGGCAGGTACTTGCGGAAAAACTTGCGGGGCACGGTCAGCGGGCTAGGAGGGGGCGCGTTGCATTTTAGATGACCCTCGCGGCGCTCGCGTTCACGGCAGGCGCGACGCTGCTGCAGTTCCAGGCGGCCCTGCCGGGCGCGGCGTGGATCTGGCTGCTGCCGGCTTGCTGCGCGGCAGCTTGCTTCAAGCCGAGGTCGGCTCCGCTTTTTGCTTTTGTCATTGGTTTTCTATGGGCCGCGGCAATGGCGCAGGTGCGCATCGCCGAGCGCCTTGCGCCCGAGCTCGAGGGGCGCGACCTCGAGGTGGTCGGGGTGATTTCCAGCCTGCCTGCGGCCGGCGAGCGCAGCCTGCGCTTCGAGCTCGAGGTCGAGTCGGCGAGCGGCGGCGCGCGCCTGCCGCGCAAGATCCTGCTCGCCTGGTACCGCAACGCGTTGCACGAGGAGGAACCGGCGCTGCTTAGCCGGGCGGTCCATCCGGGCGAGCGCTGGCTCTTCACCGTGCGCCTGCGCCGGCCGCACGGCCTCGCCAACCCGCAGGGCTTCGACTACGAAGCCTGGCTCCTCGAGCGCGGCATCGGGGCCACCGGGTATGTGCGCGAGCGCGGTTCTCAAAAGCTTCTCGGTTCGCGAAATAGCATTTTTGACTTGATAGAAAGAGCACGAGAGACCATCCGCGACCGCTTCCAGGCCGGGCTCGGCGCGACCCCGGCCGCGGGCATCCTGGCGGCGCTGGCGGTCGGCGACCAGCGCGCCATCTCGCGCGAGGAATGGCAGCTCTTCAGCCGCACCGGCGTGACGCATCTCATGAGCATCTCGGGGCTGCACGTCACGCTGGTCTCGGGCCTCGCCGCCTGGCTCGTCGCCGCGCTGTGGCGCCGCGTCCCCGCCGCGGCGCTGCGCGTGCCGGCGCGCCGGCCCGCCGCCATCGCCGCGATCCTCGCCGCGCTCGGCTACACCCTGCTCGCCGGCTTCGCCGTGCCGGCGCAGCGCACGTTCTGGATGGTGAGCGTGGTGGCGGCGGCGCTGTGGTCCGGGCGCATCGCCTCGCCCACGCGCACGCTGGCGCTCGCGCTCGCCGCGGTGGTCGCCACCGACCCCTGGGCACCGCTCTCGCCGGGGCTGTGGCTGTCGTTCGGCGCGGTGCTCCTCATCTTCTACGCCGCTTCGGGATGGAACGCGGTCGAGCCGCGGCTCCTTCAATGGGGCCGCATGCAATGGGCGATCACCGTGGGCCTCGCGCCCGCGGCGCTGCTGCTGTTCGGCCAGGTCTCGGTGGCCGGGCCGCTCGCCAATGCAGTCGCGATTCCCGTCGTTTCGGCGGTCGTAACGCCGCTGGCCCTTATGGCAGCAGTTTTTCCAGTTGAAATTCTCCTGGATGTCGCAGCTTGGTTGGTCGAATGGCTATTGCAATTCCTCGAGTGGTGCGCGGCGCTGCCCGGCGCGCTGTGGCAGCAGCACGTGCCGGCCTGGTGGACGGTGCTCGCCGCGCTCGGCGGGGCGGCCTGGCTGCTTGCGCCGCGCGGCGTGCCCTGGCGCGCCGGCGGCATGGCGCTGATGGCGCCGGCGTTCTGCCTCGCGCCGCCGTCGCCGGCGCCGGGCGAAGCGTGGATCACCACGCTCGACGTCGGCCAGGGGCTCGCGGTGCTGGCGCGCACGCAGAGCCGCGTGCTGCTGTACGACGCCGGGCCGGCGTTCGGCGCCGAGTCCGACAGCGGCGCGCGGATCGTGATTCCCTTCCTGCGCGGCGCGGGGATCGAGCACGTCGACCTGATGGTGCTCAGCCACGAGGACCTCGATCACATCGGCGGCGCGCTTGCGGTATTGGAGAGCCTCGAGGTCGGCGCGCTTGCCTCGTCGCTCGCGCCGCGCCATCCCCTGAACGCGCTGGTCGCCGCGCCGCGGCGCTGCGCCGCGGGGCAGGCGTGGGAATGGGACGGCGTGCGCTTCGAGTTTCTTCACCCCGCCATGGAATTGCAGAAGCGCAACGACCGCAGCTGCGTGCTGCGCATTGCGGCCAAAGGCGGCGCGATGCTGCTCACCGGGGATATCGAGCGCACGGCCGAGCTGCAAATTCCCGTTCAAAAAACCGAGGTGCTGCTCGTTCCCCACCACGGCAGCCGCACCTCCTCGTCGCCCGAGCTCATCGCCGCGGTCGCGCCGCGCTGGGCGATCGTGCCGGCGGGGTACCGCAATCGCTTCGGCCATCCGAACCGCGAGGTGCTCGAGCGCTATCGCGCGGCCGGTACCAAGCTCCTTCGAACGGATCTGGATGGCGCTGTTACGGTGCGTCTCGGAATCCAGGACGTTTCGGTAAAAACAGAGAGGGCTAGCCGCGGGCGGTATTGGCTACAATGATCCGGCGGGTTTTCCGCATCCAGAGGAGAGAGGCCATGGCCAAGAAAGGCGACACCGCCGTCTATCGCATCACCGAAGTGATCGGCACCAGCAGCGACTCCTGGGAGGACGCCGCGCGCAACGCCGTCAAGACGGCGGCGAGCACGCTGCGCGGCTTGCGCATCGCGGAGGTCAGCAAGCTCGACGTGCGCCTCGACGAGAGCGGCAAGATCGTGCAGTTTCGCGCGCGCGTGTCGCTGTCGTTCAAGTACGAGGGCTAGGATTGTTCACTGCGGTGGTGCGCGTCACCGGCGCCGGGCGGCTCGCGGATTTCCGCGAGCGCCTGCGCTTCCTGATGGTGCGCGACGCCGACGCCGAGGACTACAGCGAGCACCACGCCGAGGGGGTGCTCGAGTACCGCTTCGAGCCGAAGAAGGGCATTCCGTTTCCCGCGCTCACGGCAACCTCGGGCGAGTTCCCCGAGCTGCGCGTCGACGTCGCGTGGGACCACGACGGGGAGCGCGGCCGTGCCGTGATCGAGAACGGGCGCGTGCTGGAGAAGAGCCGCGCGCAGCCCGACAGCCCCGGCGTCGAGGTGCGCGTCGGCGAGGACGGTCGGCTGATCCTCGGTTTAGTAATAAACAATTCCCTAATGGGCTACGCAGTCACCGCGGACCGGCACACGTACTTTCGCTACCGCGAAGGCGCGCTTACCTTCGTCGACCCGAAGGAGCCCGACGCGGCGCTCGAGGCCACGGCGTTCGGCTTCGTCGAGGAATGGATCTGGTACGACGAGGAACAGGCGCCGGTCGAGCGCGCGCGCTACGTCGATTACGGCTACCCGGTGCGCGGGGCCAACGTGCGCTCGGAGAAGCTCGCGCTCCTGCGCGCGAGCGGCATGCGCTATTCCTCGCTCGACGAAACCACGCGGCAGGCAAGCGAGGCGCTCGTAGCCGAATGGCTGAACCGCTCGTAGCCGAGCCCAGGCGCCGCTCGCTGCAGTGCGCCTCGCCCAAGGGGCTGCACCGCATTTCCTATCTCGAGTGGGGCGATCCGCGCAACCGCGATGTGCTCGTCTGCGTGCATGGCCTTACGCGCACGTCGCGCGATTTTGACTACCTTGCCAGAGAGCTCTGCCCGCAGTTTCGCGTAGTGTGCCCGGACCTCGCCGGCCGCGGCGATTCCGACCGCTTCGCCGACCCGATGCTCTACGCCGTGCCGCAGTACGTCTCGGACATGGTGACGCTGATCGCGCGGCTGGACGTGGAGGCGGTGCACTGGGTCGGCACCTCGCTCGGCGGCCTGGTCGGCATGGCGCTTGCTGCCCCCCCCGGCAGTCCGGTGAGAAAGCTGGTGCTGAACGACTGCGGGCCGGTGATCTCGAAGGCCTCGCTCGAGCGTATCGCCGCCTACGTCGGCCTGACGCCGGCGTTCCCGAGCCCCGAGGCGGCCGAGCAGTACATCCGCAGCATTTCCGCCCCCTTCGGCGAGCACAGCGCGGCGCAATGGCGCTTTCTCACCGAAACCTGGATCCGCCAGGGCAGCGACGGCAGCTGGCGGCCGCATTACGATTCGCGCATCAGCGAGGCTTTCCGCGCCACGCTGTCGGACAAAGACCTCGAGCTGTGGCCGCTATATGATGCGATGCGCTGCCCCACGCTGCTGCTGCGCGGGGAGCATTCGGATCTTCTCAGCCGCGACACCGCAGCCGAGATGGCGCGCCGCGGGCCGAAGGCGCGGGTGGTGGAGATTCGCGGCGTCGGCCACGCGCCGACGCTGCTGCATGCGGACCAGATCGCAATCGTGCGTGATTTCTTAATGGAAGGAGTAGGAACATGAAACTCACAGCCGCTCTTTTTCTCGCTTTTTTGAGTCACACTGCGTTTGCACAATCCACTTTCGACGCGGTGAAAGCCAAAGGCTTCGTGCAGTGCGGCGTGAACACCGGCATTGCCGGGTTCTCGGCGCCCGACTCGAAAGGCGCCTGGCGCGGCATCGACGTCGACGTGTGCCGCGCGGTCGCCGCCGCGGTGCTCGGCGACCATACCAAGGTGCGCTACACCCCGCTCACCGCGCAGCAGCGCTTTACCGCGCTGCAGTCGGGCGAGGTCGACATCCTGTCGCGCAACACCACCTGGACCATCACCCGCGACACCAGCCTCGGCCTGAACTTCGTCGGCGTGAACTACTACGACGGCCAGGGCTTCATGGTGTCGAAGAAGCTGAACGTGAAGAGCGCCAAGGAGCTGAACGGCGCCACGGTCTGCGTGCAGCCGGGCACTACCACCGAGCTCAACCTCGCCGACTACTTCCGCGCCAACCGCATGACCTTCAAGCCGGTGGTGATCGAGAAGCTGGAGGAGGTGCTGAACGCCTACTTCGCCGGGCGCTGCGACGTCTTCACCACCGACCACTCGGGCCTCATCTCGCTGCGCGCCTCGCGCGCGCCGAATCCCGCCGACCACGTCATCCTGCCCGAGATCATCTCCAAGGAGCCGCTCGGGCCGGCGGTGCGTCACGGCGACGACCGCTGGTTCGACATCGTGAAGTGGTCGCTGTTCGCGATGCTGGAGGCCGAGGAAATGGGCCTCACCTCGAAGAACATCGACCAGCAGGCCTCGAGCCAGAACCCGTCGATCCAGCGCTTCGTCGGCGCCACCGGCGACATCGGCAAGATGCTCGGCGTCGACAACCGCTGGGCGCTGAACATCGTCAAGCAGGTCGGCAACTACGGCGAGAGCTTCGACGCCAACCTGAAGGAGCTGGGCTTCGAGCGCGGCCTGAACCGCCTGTGGAACCAGGGCGGCATCATGTACGCGCCGCCAATCCGGTAGCCATGCCCCGGCGCGGCAGAAGAAAGAGCTCCCTCGTCAGGGCGGCCGAGCTGTCGATCGCCGCGCCGACGGTCATGGCGCTGCGCACCGCGCGCATGCTCGCGGCGGGCGCTTCGCCCGGCGCCCGCGACCGGCGCGAGCTGCAGCGCATGGGCACCGAGAAGGTCGAAGCCTACTGGGAATCGATGAACGCCATGGCGCTGCAGGCGGCGCGCCAGTGGTGGTCCCTGTGGCTCGCGCCGTGGACGCCGCCCGGCTCGAAGGCCTCGCAGAGGAAACTGCAGCGCTCGGTGACCAAGATCCTCGAGCAGGGGATGATTCCTGTTCACCGGCGCGCGATCGCCAACCGGCGCCGACTGAGCCGGAAAAAGCATTCCTAATGAAACCCTCGCGAACACTATCGTCGCGCTTGCGCTGCTGCTCGTGCCTTCGGCGCAGGCCCTGTGATTCGAGCGAAGAAGGCTCCGCGTGGGGCGGGGCCTTCTTCACTTTGACGAGTCGTCAGTCGACGATCGACTGATAGACCAGCTGCTTCACCATCTTGCGGAAATAGGCGCGGTTGGGACTGGGCGCCTGGGTCATGAGCACCGCGGTGACCTGTTCCTTCGGGTCGACAAAGAAGTAGGTTCCCGCGTAGCCCGCCCACATGAACTCTCCTGCCGAACCCGCGACGCCGCCGACGCCGTCGCCTTGACGCACCGCGAAGCCGAGGCCGAAGGTATAGCCCTTGGTGCCGAGCAGCAGCTCCCCGGGCTGCATCGGCTGGTTGATGAAGGTGCCCAGATGGTCGGAGGTCATGAGGCGCACCGTGGTGCGGCTCATCACGCGTGCGCCTTCCAGCGAGCCGCCGTTCAGGAGCATCTGGCTGAAGCGCAGATAGTCGCCGGCGGTCGATACGGCGCCTGCGCCCCCGGAGTCGTTCTTGGGCGGGGACGACACGTCGATCAGCTTGTTCGGCTGCCCGGAGAACCGATCCTTCTCGAGCGGTTCGGCGAGGCGCGCGAGCTTCGCCTGCGGGACGGAGAAGCCGGTGTCGCGCATTTTGAGCGGCCGGAACAGGCGTTCCTGCAGGAATTCGCCCAGCCGCTTGCCGGAGGCCGTCTCGACGACGCGCCCGAGGACGTCGGACGCGAGGCTGTAATGCCAGGTGGTTCCGGGCTGAAAGGCGAGCGGGACGCCGGCAAGGCGCTCCACCTGCTCGGACGGCGTCAGGCCGCGCGCCTCGTAATCGAGGTCCTTGCGGTACACGCCGATGCGCTCCAGGCCTTCCTTCACCGGCGCGTTCTGCGTGATCTCGCCGTAGGCAAGGCCGGAGGTATGGCGCAGAAGGTCCTGGACGGTCATGG
Source organism: Burkholderiales bacterium (assembly GCA_035632815.1). Classification (GTDB taxonomy): domain Bacteria; phylum Pseudomonadota; class Gammaproteobacteria; order Burkholderiales; family SG8-39; genus SCGC-AG-212-J23. Next base: position 9,625 of record DASQGB010000222.1, read on the forward strand.
GGCGCTCGGCGGGGACCATGTTGTAGGCCATGCTTTCTGCGGTCTTCGTGCCGACGCTTACCTGCATCTTGCCGAAGCCGGGAAGGAACTTGCCGACCGGATCGGTGAGCTGGATGATTCCGTCCTCGACCAGCATCATCGCCGCGACCGACACCAGCGGCTTGGTCATGGAGTAGATGCGGAACACCGTGTCCTCGCTCATCGGCACGGAGGCGGCCTGCATGCCGATGGCGTCGTGGTAGACCAGCTTGCCCTTCCTCGCCACCATCACGACGGCGCCGCGGAAGCTGCCGTCGGCGACTTCCTTTTTCAGCGCGGCGCTGATCTTCGCGAGCCGCTGCGAAGACATGCCGACGCTCTCGGGCGCCGCCAGCGGAAGCGGCGGGGTGGTTGCCGCGAGCGCGGTGAACGAAACGGCGAGCGCCAGCCAGACCAGTGCGGCGCGCGCTGTCCAAGTGCGATTCATGGCTGCCCTCCTCAGGGTTCGGGGATGGTCATTACGCTCCTGCCAGGCATGAAAAGCAAGAAGCGGAAATCGGGGTCTGACCCTGATTTTTCAGACCCCGATTTTTCAGTCGACCTTGGCGCCGGTGTCCTTGACGACCTGCGCCCACTTCGCGAGCTCGCTTTTCACGTAGTGCTGCGTCTCGCGCAGCGGCTCGGCGGTGAC
>DASQGB010000223.1:0-3573 GCA_035632815.1 Burkholderiales bacterium
TAAGAGCGTCGAGTCCATGCCAACCGACGCCTGCCTGTTCTTCTTCGACTGCCCCGGCTGCGGCGCGCGCCTCAAGCCGAAGGCCGGCGACTGCTGCGTGTTCTGCAGTTACGGCAGCGTACCCTGCCCGCCGGTTCAGGCGGCGCGCGGCTGCTGCGCCCCGTCCCTCTAGGGTTTCTGCACGAATCCTGCACGCCGCTGGTGGACGTGGGGCGGCGCGCTCCTGGGCGTGGCGCTCCTCGGCTATGTGCTGGCGCGTCTCGATCTGGAGCGGTTTGGCGCCACCCTCGCGGGGGCGCGGGGCGATTTTCTTCTCGTGGTGCCCGTGGCGATCGTGCTGGAGCAGCTGGTGCGGGCGTGGAAATGGCGCCAGCTACTGTATGCGTTGCGGCCGGCCGGCACGCTGCGGCTCTTCGGCGCAATCATGGCCGGCTATCTCGGAAGCATGCTGATCCCCGGTGCAAGTCCGCTGCTGCGATCGTGGCTTATCGCGCGGCGCGAGGGGCTACGTATGAGCGCCGTCTTCGCGACCGTGGCCATCGACCGGTTGGTCGACGGCATCGTGTTCGCGCTTCTTGTCGCGATCGTTCTGGTCCTCGCCGTCTTTCCCGATCCGGACGGCAATATCCACCGCGGCCTGGCGGTGGGCGCTGCTGCGAGCCTCGCGTTGTTCGGCGCGGCGCTGTGGCTGCTCGCGCGCTATAAGCGCGCGCTGCCGCAGCCCGGCGGATGGGAGGAACGGCTGCTCGCCCGCCTTCCGCAGCGCTTCCAGGCGCCGATGCATCGGATCGCCGCGTCGTTTGCCGACGGCATCGTGTGGCCGCGGCAACGCTGGCGTCAGGCGGCCATCGTGCTGGCGAGCCTCGCGATAAAGCTGATCGCCGCGAGCCATTTTTTCTGGGCGGGACTCGCCTTCGACGTCAGGCTCGCGCCGCTCGATTACCTTTTTCTGATCGTATTTCTCGGCTTCATAGTGATCCTCACGCACTTCATCCGTCTCGCCGGCGGCTTTATCGTCGGCGGGATCTTCGCGCTCGGGCTGTTCGGGGTCGCCGAGGAGCAGGCGCTCGCGATGGTGCTCACCTTGCAGTTGAGCAGCGTTCTGACGGTCGCCGCGATCGGCGCTTTTGCGATGTGGCGGTACGGCGTCGCGCTCGGCGACGTGCGGGCGCTGTCTCGCGGGGCTCACGGCGCCGGACCGGTATAAGCGCAGCTCTGCCCCGAAGAGTCGCGCCGTACGGTCACGCGAGCGAGCGACGAAAAGCGCGGCGCGAGCCGGCGCCAGATAAACGAGCAGAGATTCTCGAGGCTCGGCCTTTCCAGCCCGTCCACCTCGTTGAGCACCCGGTGATCGAGCGCGCCGCGAAGCTCGGCGCAGGCCTGTTCGAGCTCGGCAAAATCGACGATGAAGCCGGTGCGCGGATCGGGCTCGCCCCGTACCGCGACTTCGACCTGGAACGAGTGCCCGTGAATGCCGTGATTCGGGTGCCCGGGCGGAAAATGACTGAAGTGGTGCGCAGCGTCGAAGCCGAAGCGGTAGGAAAGCTCCATCAGGGGTCAGGGAATGCCGATCAGCTTGTGGGTCTGCACGCTGAGGCGCCAGCGCGGATGCGACCGGCAATACGCGACCGAAAGCTCGGTGTTGCGCGGGCGCTCCGGGCCGTCCATCGGCTGCAGGAAGAAATGCGCGAAATCGAGGCGCTCGAAGCGCTCGGGCTCCGCATCCGCCTGGGGGAACACGAGCTTCAGCTCGTCGCCGCCCTGGACGACGAGCGCAGCGCCGGCCTTGGGGCTGACGCATACCCAGTCGACGCCTTGCGGCACGGGCTGCGTGCCGTTGGTTTCGATCGCGACGCGAAAGCGGCGCGCGTGCAGCGCCTGCAGCAACTGCGCGTCGAGCTGGAGCAGCGGTTCGCCGCCGGTGCAGACGACGAAGCGGTGCGACTCGACGCCGACCGGCCATGCCGCGAGCACGGCATCGGCGAGCGATTCGGTGCCTGCGAAGCTGCCGCCGCCCGTGCCGTCGGTGCCGACGAAATCGGTATCGCAGAATCGGCACACGGCCGTGGCGCGGTCCTGCTCCCGACCGGACCAAAGATTGCACCCCGCAAACCGCAGGAACACCGCCGGCGAGCCGGTGTTCGCGCCCTCGCCTTGCAGCGTGTAGAAAATCTCCTTGACGGCGTAAGTCATCTCAACTTTGCCCAAGCTTCGTATCCCCGGCGACGCAGGCCGCAGGCCGGACAAGTCCCGCAGCCATATCCCCAGGCATGCCGGGCGCCGCGCTCCCCGAGATAGCAAGTATGGGTTTCAGCGATGATCAGGTCGACGAGGGGCTGCCCTCCGAGCTCGAGCGCCATCTGCCAAGTCTGCGCCTTGTCGATCCACATGAGCGGCGTTTCGATGCACACGCGGCGGTCGAGCCCGAGCCCGAGCGCCACCTGGAGCGCCTTCAGCGTGTCGTCGCGGCAATCAGGGTAGCCGGAATAGTCCGTCTCGCACATCCCTCCCACCAGTACTTGAAGGCCGCGCCGATACGCCACTGCCGCGGTCACCGCAAAAAACAGGACATTGCGTCCCGGCACAAAAGTGTTCGGCAGTCCGGACGCCGCCATCGCGATGTCGACCTCGCGGGTGAGGGCGGTATCGCTGATTTCGCCCACCACTCGCAGATCGATGACGCGGTCCTCGCCGAGGCGCGCCGCCCAGGACGGAAACTCGGCGCGAAAGCGCGCGAGCACGCGGGGGCGTGCCTCAAGCTCCACGCGATGCCGCTGGCCGTAGTCGAAGCCGATCGTTTCGACGCGCTCGTAGCGCGCGAGCGACCAGGCGAGGCAGGTAGTCGAATCTTGGCCGCCGGAAAACAACACAAGCGCGCTTTTGTGCATGGCTTCGCCGCGTGCCGCGAAAAAATCATCATAGCGCCATAACCCGCCTACAGCGGGCGATAGACGTTCAGACCGCTCGTTGAGGGTGGCAGGCGCAGGCTTCGCCGTGCGCGGCGTGAATCAGCTCCTCCAGAATGCCGCAATCGGCGACGCGGTGACCGCTCGCGCACTGCGCGCTCAGCGTCGCGAGCTGCACCTCGAGTCCCTGAAGCGCAATGCGCTTCGCGCGCACGCGTTCCAGATGAGCGCGCACCAGCTCGTCCACCTGCTCGCAGGAGACGCGCTGGTCGCTCGACAGGTCGATCAGCCGCTTGATTTCCGCGAGCGGCATGTCGAGCGAGCGGCAATGGCGCACGAAGTTGAGCCGCTCCAAGTGCTCGGGACCGTAGGCGCGATAACCCGAGGGTGTGCGCGAGGGCGCCTCCAGGAGGCCTTCGCGCTCGTAGTAGCGCACCGTCTGCACGTCCACACCCGCCTGCCTGGCAAGTTCTCCGATTCGCATATGTGCTTGACCCTGTAGTCGGTACAAGGTTTCGAATGCGGGCATGAGCGACGCCTGCTGCAACGTTCCACCCCCGCCGCGCGGCATATCGTACCGCCGCGTCCTGTGGATCGCCCTGCTTGCCAACGTTGTCATGTTCGCGGTCGAACTACTGGCGAGCGCCTGGTCGGGATCCTCGGCGCT
>DASQGB010000224.1:0-2470 GCA_035632815.1 Burkholderiales bacterium
TGGGCGAGCTGCGCGGCCCGATGCGCGAGGAGACCGAGCAATGGCTGAACCGGGTATCGCTGGGCCTGACGACCCAGCACGCCACCGCCGCCGAGGCGCACAACCGCCTGATGCTGACCAAGGCTTTCGACCTTTCCGCGAAACGAAAGCGGGCCATCCCGCTGCCCATCGAATCGGAGGAATCATGAGGTGGTTCTGTTTTATTGCGGTGTTTCTGCCCACTGTCGTTTTTTCTCAAAGTTATCCGAATAAACCGGTCCGCGTGATCATCCCGTTCGCCCCAGGAGGCGCCTCGGACTTCGTCGGCCGCATCCTGCAGCCGCGCCTGGGCGAGCTCCTCGGCCAGCAGATCGTGGTCGAGAACCGGCCGGGCGCCGCCGGCAATATCGGCGTGGAGGCCGCGGCGCGCTCGGCGCCCGACGGCTATACGCTGTTCCTCGGCAACATCGGCAGCATCGCGATCAATCCCTCGGTGTTCACCAACCTGCAGATCCACCCGCTGCGCGATCTCGCCGCGGTGACGCAGGTGGTCGACGTGCCGAGCGCGCTGGTCGTGCACCCTTCGGTGCCTGCGAATTCGATGAAAGAGCTGGTGGCCTATGCCAAGGCCAACCCGGGCAAGCTGAACTACGCCTCGCCGGGCAGCGGCAGCCAGAACCGCCTCGAGATGGAGGTGTTGCGCAAGCTCGCAGGGCTGGACATGGTGCACGTGCCGTACAAGGGCGGCGCCGGGCCGGCGATCACCGGCCTGGTGGGCGCCGAGACGCACATGATGTTCGTCACCGTGTCCTCGGCGATCAGCCATGTGAAGGCCGGCCGGCTGAGGATGCTCACGGTGAGCAGCGCACAGCGCATGGCGCAGCTGCCCGACGTGCCGACCACGGCGGAATCGGGCTATCCGGAGCTCGCGGCGAGCTCGTGGCAGGGCATCTTCGTGCCGGCGGGCACCCCCAAGGAGATTGTTGAGCGCCTCTTCGCGGTCACCCAGCAGGCCATGGCCAGCCCCGAAGTCGTGCAGCGCCTGGCGAACGGCGGCGTGATAGTCGCGGTGAGCGCCTCGCCGGCGGCATTCCACGAGTTCGTCGCCAGCGAGACGAGTCGCTGGGCGCGCGTGGTGAAGGAAGCCGGTGCCACCCCAGACTGATTCGTGAGCGCGCTTGGCGTCGCGGTCGTCGGCCTCGGCTGGTGGGGCCGCACCATCGTCCCTCTGCTCAGGACCAGCGCGAAGCTCCGCGTCGTGATGGGGGTGGACGTTCAGCCCGTCTCCCTTGACGGGCTTGCGGTGGTACGCGATTTTGACCAGGTTTTGAAAAGCCCTGAGGTCGAGGGCGTCATCCTCTGTACCCCACATACCCAGCACACCGAGCAGATCGTCAAGGCGGCAAACGCGAAGAAGCACGTCTTCTGCGAGAAACCCCTGTCCCTGTCGCGCGCCGATGCCCTTCGCGCGGTGAAGGCCTGCAATGACAACAAGGTGGCCCTGGCGGTGGGACACGAAAAGCGCTTCGAGCCGCCGGTGCAGGAGCTCCTGCGCCTCGCCAAGAGCGGGGAGCTCGGTACGCTCCTGCAGATCGAGGCCAATTTCAGCCAGGACAAATTTCTGACCCTGCCCGCGGATAACTGGCGCCTGTCCGGCGAGGAGGCCCCGGCCGGGCCGATGACCGCCACCGGCATCCATCTCCTCGACCTGTCGGTCGGGCTGATGGGGCCGGCCGCTCGTGTCTTCGCCAGCGTGCGCCAGCTTGGCAGCCGACTCACCAATGGAGATACCTTGGGAATCCTCGTCTCCCATGAATCCGGGAGTAATTCCCTGATCAGCGCGGTGCTCGCGACGCCGTTCGACGGGCGCTTCGCGGTCTATGGAAACAAGGGCTGGGCCGATGTGCGCGACAAGGCGCACCCCGAAGCTCCGGAGGGGTGGACGCTTACCGTTGCACGCAGGGGAGGGAAGAAGGAAGTAAAAGAATTTCCTCCGGCGAAGGCGGTGCTTGCGAACCTGGAAGCATTCGCCGACGCCGCGGCGGGGCGGGAGCCTTACCCGGTGCCGCAGGAGCAGATGATCGCCAACGTGGCGGCGCTGGAAGCCATTTTCCGTTCCGCGAAAAGCGGACAGGTCGAGGAGGTCTCTGCTTGAAGCTCGGTACTTTCATGATGCCGCTGCACCCGCCGAAACGCTCGCCGTCGGAGACGCTGCCGGAGGATCGCGAAGCGATATTGCTCGCCGACAGGCTGGGGTACTGCGAGGCGCTGGTCGGCGAGCACGTCACCGATCTCGCGGAGAACGTCACTTCGTGCCTGATGTTCCTCGCCAGCTTGGCGCACGACACCAAGCAGATCGTGCTCGGCAGCGGCACCATCAACATGCCCAACTCGCACCCGGCGGCGATCGCCTCGCAGGTGGCGATGCTCGACCACATGCTGCGCGGGCGCTTCATCATGGGCATCAGCCCCGGCGGGCTGATGTCGGACG
>DASQGB010000225.1:0-18990 GCA_035632815.1 Burkholderiales bacterium
CGGGAGTCCGCCGAGTTTCACCAGTTGATGGCGTTCCAGGCCGAACGCGCCAGGTCCCATTACCGGCAAGCCGCAGCCGCGCTTCCGGCCGGCGACCGGCGCGCACAGCGGCCCGGCCTGATCATGGCGGCGATCTATCGCGCGCTGCTCGACGAGGTCGAGCGCGACGGCTTTCGCGTGCTGACGCAGCGCACCTCGCTCACCCCGCTGCGAAAATTCTGGATCGCGTGGAAAACATGGGTCAGCGCGTAGCGGTCGTCGGCGCCGGCTATGCCGGCATGGCGGCTGCGGTCAGCCTCGCGCAGCGCGGCCTCCCGGTGAGCGTGTTCGAGTCCGGATCGGTTCCCGGCGGCCGCGCGCGCCGCGTAGCCTCGCAGGGCCACGAGCTCGACAACGGCCAGCACATCCTGATCGGCGCCTATGCCGAGCTCTACCGCATGATGCGCGCGGTCGGCGTGCCCGCGCGGGCGGTGCTGCGCATGCCGCTGGAGATCCGCTATCCGGCCGGCTTCCATCTGCGGGCCTTGCGGCTGCCGGCGCCGCTCGGCCTGCTCGGCGGCCTGCTCGCGGCGCGCGGTATTTCGCTCGCCGAGCGTCTTGGCGCCGTGCGATTCATGGGGGTGCTGCGAAAGCAGGGCTTTCGCCTGCAGCACGACGTTACGGTCGATCAGCTTCTCCAGCAGCACGGCCAGGGTGCAAGGATCGGCCGTTACCTATGGCGCCCGGTGTGCGTGTCGGCACTCAACACGCCGAGCGCGATCGCATCGGCGAACGTTTTCCTCGCCGTGCTGCGCGACACCCTCGGCGGGGCGGCCGAGGCGAGCGATCTCGTGCTGCCGCGAGTCGATCTTTCGCGCCTGTTTCCCGAGCCGGCGGCCGAATTCGTCAAACGGCACGGCGGCGAAATCCATCTGCGCACGCCGGTACCGAATCTTAAAGATCTAGACTTCCAGTCGATCATCGTGGCAGTCGGGCCGCACCAGCTCAAATCCCTGCTGCCCGACCTCGCGCCCGATTTCACGTACCAGCCGATCTATACCTGCTACCTGCAATATCCGGAGCAGGTGAAGCTGCCGCTGCCGATGCTCGGCCTCGCGGACGGGCTGGTGCAGTGGGTCTTCGACCGCGGCGCGCTCACCGGCGAGCGCGGCCGGCTCGCCTGCGTCATCAGCGCCCAGGGCGATCACCAGCAGATGTCGCTGGAAGAGCTCGCGGATGTCTGCCATCGCGAGCTGTGCGGCGCGCTGCCGACGCTCCCCGCCCCGCTCTGGTCGCGCGTGATCGCGGAGAAGCGCGCGACAATAAGCTGTACTCCAGGATTGAGAAGACCTGACGTGCGAACGTCGATTCCTGGCCTGTTCCTCGCCGGGGACTACACCGATCCGCAATATCCGCCGACGCTCGAGGCGGCGGTACGCAGCGGCGTGCGCGCCGCCTCAGAGGTCGCGCAGCAGCTGAACGGCCTCGCCGACCCGCTCGACCGCGAGCACCTCCAGGCCTGAGATTTTCGTTTTCGGCTGGTTGGCGCGCGGCACGATGGCTTTCTCGAAGCCGAGCTTGGCCGCTTCCCTGAGGCGGTCCTGCCCGCGCGGCGCGGGGCGCACCTCGCCGGCGAGGCCGATCTCGCCGAACACCGCGGCCTTCGACGTAATGGGCTTATCCGAGAAAGAAGAAACCACCGCCAGGCAAACGGCAAGGTCGGCGGCCGGCTCGGCGATGCGCACGCCGCCGACGGCGTTGACGAAGACGTCGTGCTCCCAGGTGGCGATGCCCGCGTGCCGGTGCAGCACCGCGAGCAGCATCGCGAGCCGGTTCTGCTCGAGACCCACCGACAGGCGGCGCGGGTTCGGCGCGTGCGCCGGATCGACCAGCGCCTGGATTTCGACCAGCAGCGGGCGCGTGCCTTCCAGCGTCGCAAGCACGCAGGAGCCGGAAACCGGTTTTTCATGGTTGGACAGGAAAAGAAGGGAGGGATTGCTCACGCCGCGCAGGCCCTTGTCGGTCATCGCGAACACGCCCAGCTCGTTCACCGCGCCGAAGCGGTTCTTGACCGCCCGCACCAGGCGGAAGCTGGAGTGGGGATCGCCCTCGAAATAGAGCACCGTATCGACGATGTGCTCGAGCACCCGCGGTCCCGCGATGGCGCCCTCCTTGGTCACGTGCCCGATCAGGAACAGCGCGGTGCCCGCGCGCTTGGCATGGCGGGTAAGCTGCGCCGCGCACTCGCGCACCTGCGCCACCGAGCCCGGCGCCGACTCCAGGGTCTCGGACCAGAGCGTCTGGATCGAATCGATCACCGCCACCAGCGGCCTGCCCTGCTCGAGCGATCCCAGCACGCGCTCGAGCTGGGTCTCCGCCAGCAGCCGCACAGCGCTCGCCTGGACCCCGAGGCGGCGCGCCCGCAGCGCCACCTGCTCGGAGGATTCCTCTCCGGAGACATAAATGCTGTTCTCGATTCCAGCCACCGTCTGCAGCAGCAGCGTCGACTTGCCGATGCCGGGATCGCCGCCCAGGAGAACGACCTGGCCGGCCACCAGCCCGCCGCCGAGCGCGCGGTCGAGCTCGCCGACGCCGGTTTCGATGCGCTCGGATGCGCGCGCCGGGATGTCGGCAAGCGCGACCGAAGGTGCGGCGCTGCGCGCTTTTCCGGAAAAGCCTCTTTCCGTGACGGTCTCGCTCAGCGTTCCGGCGGCGCCGCACGAGGGGCAGGTGCCGAACCACTGCAGGGCGGTGGCGCCGCACTCGGCGCAGACGTACGCCGTTTTTCTCTTCAAGGAATCTCGCTCACCGGGACCCGCGCCGCCAGCGCGCACAGCAGCTCGTAGCTCACCGTTCCGGCCGCGGCAGCAACCTCGTCGGCGGACAGTCCTTCGCCCCACAGTGTCACCGGGCTGCCGACGCAGGCCCCGGGCAGGCCGCTGAGGTCCACGCCGATCATGTCCATCGATACCCGGCCGACGACGCGCGCGCGCCTGCCCTCGACCAGGATCGGCGTGCCGGTGGGCGCGTGGCGCGGATAGCCGTCGGCGTAGCCGCAGGCGACCACGCCGATCTTCATCTCGCCCACCGCCTGGTAGCCGAAGCCGTAGCCGATGCGCTCGCCCTGCCGCAGCTGCTGAATGGAGATGATCTCGGAGCTGAGCGTCATCGCCGGCCGCAGGCCGAGCGACTGCGCGCTCTGCCCGGCGAAGGGCGAGCAGCCGTAGAGCATGATGCCCGGGCGCACCCAGCTCGCGCGCGACTCGGGAAAGCGCAGCAGCGCCGCCGAGTTGGCGAGCGAGCGCGGCGCTTCGTACGACTGCGTCACGGCGTTGAACCATTCGAGCTGGGACTGGATGCCCGAGGGGCCGTCGGCATCCGCGAAGTGCGTCATCAGCGTCACGCGCTTGATCCACGGCTGCGCGCGCAAGGCGTCGTACGCCGGGCGCAGGCTGTCGGCGCTGAAGCCGAGGCGGTTCATCCCGCTGTTCACCTTCAGGTAGACCTCGATGTCGCCCTGCGCTGCGCAGGCGCGCAGCATCTCGATCTGCTCGGCGTTGTGAATCACCGGCGTCAGGCCGTACTGGTGCACGAGCGCAATGTCGTGCGGCTGGAAGATGCCCTCGAGCATCAGGATCGGCTTCTTGACGCCGGCCACGCGCAGCCGCGCGGCCTCCTGGAAGTCGAGCACGGCAAGCCCGTCCGCGGCGTCGAAGGCGCGCGCCGCGCGCTCGACGCCGTGGCCGTAGGCGTTCGCCTTGATGACGGCCCAGACTTTCGCCTCGCCCGCCCGCTGCGTGGCGACGCCCAGGTTGTGCGCCAGCGCGGCGGCGGAAATGGTGGCGCGGATCGGGCGTGGCATCGGGGGCTTAGGTGAAGGCTTATTGTGCTATAAGTCCCGGCGCCCACAAAAAGTTAGAGGGGTCGTGAGCTCCGGCTTCTACATCATCATGGCGGCGCAGTTCTTCTCCTCGCTCGCCGACAATGCTTTGCTGGTGGCGGCGATCGCGCTGCTGATGCAGGCCGACGCGCCGACCTGGCTCACGCCGTATCTCAAGTTCTTCTTCGTCGTGTCCTACGTGCTGCTCGCGCCCTACGTCGGCGCCTTCGCCGACCGGCTGGCGAAGGGCCAGGTGATGTTCATCGCCAACAGCATCAAGATCGTCGGCTGCTTCATCATGCTGTGGGGCGCGAACCCGATGCTCGCCTACGCGGTCGTCGGGCTCGGCGCGGCGTTCTATTCGCCCGCCAAGTACGGCATCCTCACCGAGTACCTGCCGCACCGCAAGCTGGTAGTCGCCAACGGCTGGATCGAAGGGCTCACCGTCGCCTCGATCATCCTCGGCACGGTGCTCGGGGGGGTGCTGATCCACATCAAGGTGTCGGGCATTCTGCTGAATATCGACATGCCCCTCATCAACACCCCGATCGATACTCCCGCCGAAGCCGCGATCGCGCTGATCGTGGTGGTGTACGCGATCGCCGCGCTGTTCAATCTCGAGGTGCCGCGCACCGGGGTCACGCTCAAGCCCCTGCCGGCCCATCCAGTCGAGACGCTGAAGGACTTCTGGCGCTGCGTGGTGCACCTGTGGCGCGACCGGCTGGGCCAGATCTCCCTCGCCACGACGACGCTTTTCTGGGGCGCCGGCGCGACGCTGCAGTTCATCGTCATCGAGTGGGCGCGAGCCACGCTGGGCTTCGATCTGTCCAAGGCGGCGATCCTGCAGGGCGTGACGGCATTCGGCATCGCCGTCGGCGCGGTGCTCGCCTCGATGTGGGTGACGCTCGACCGCTCGGTGCGCGTGATCCCGCTGGGCATCGCGATGGGCGTGGTGGTCGTCGCGATGAACTTCGTCAGCCAGATCTGGCTGGCGATCATCCTCATGGTGCTGATCGGTGCGCTGGCGGGCTTTTTCGTCGTGCCGATGAATGCGCTGCTGCAGCATCGCGGGCACCACCTGGTCGGCGCCGGCCGCTCCATCGCGGTGCAGAATTTCAACGAGAACACCTCGATCCTGATCATGATCGCGCTGTACTCGTTGCTGCTGCACGTCGGCTACTCCATCTATACCGTGATTCTGTGCTTCGGCCTCTTCGTCGCCGCCACGATGACGGTGGTGCAGTTCTGGTACTGGCGCAACCGCCGCCTGCACGGCGAGGAAGTCGACCGGCTGCTCGCCTTCGCGCGTGCAGAAGACCCGCCGGCGCCGCGGGAACAATGAATTCTTAGAGACCGGCCATCGTTTTGCGCGCAAACACCAGGTCCTGCCACGCCTTCGCCTTGTCGGGAAGAGTGCGCAGCAGATAGGCCGGGTGGTAGGTGACGATCAGCGGCACTCCGGCGTACTGGTGGACGCGGCCGCGCAGGCTGGCGATGCTCGCGTCGGTGGCGAGCAGCGTCTGCGCGGCGAAGCGTCCCATCGCCACGATCAGCTTCGGCTGGATCAGCTCGATTTGCCGGGTGAGGTGCGGCGTGCACTGCGCCACTTCCTGCGGCTCGGGATTGCGGTTGCCCGGCGGGCGGCACTTGAGCACGTTGGCGATGTAGACGTTCTGCGCCCGGTCGAGGCCGATGGCGGCCAGCATGTTGTCGAGCAGGCGGCCCGCCTGCCCGACGAACGGATCGCCCAGCCGGTCTTCCTCCGCGCCCGGCGCCTCGCCCACCAGCAGCCAGTCGGCGTTCTCGTCGCCGACGCCGAACACGGTCTGGGTGCGGGTCTTGTGCAGCCCGCACTTGGTGCAGGAGGACACCGCCGCTTTCAGCGCAATCCAGGTATTGGGCTTTTCTTTTTTGCGCAGGCGCCAGACGGGCGCGAGGCCCATCTCGGCGAGGATGGCGGAGCGGCGCGTCACTGCAGCGCGAGCGTCAGCACGAGGGCATCCTCGCGCCCGGCATGGGCGGGGTAGTAGGCGCGCCGCACCGCGATCTTGCGAAAGCCGAAACGCAGGTAGAGCGCCTGCGCGGCGCGGTTGCTCGGGCGCACCTCGAGGAAGACGTTGCGCGCGCCGCGCGCGCGGGCGATGCTCGCCGCCTCGCGCAGCAGCGTGTTGCCGTGGCCGCTGCGCTGGCGCGAGGCCGCGATCGACAGGTTGAGCAGATGCGCCTCGCCCGCCGCCACCATGAGCACGAAATAGCCGACCAGCGCAGCGTCGATCCGCAGGCTGCGGCACTCGTAGCCGGCGCGCAGCGAGTCCTCGAAATTGCCGCGCGTCCAGGGATGCGTATAGATCGCGCTTTCGATCGCCAAGACCTCGGCGAGGTCGGCTGCGCGCATCGGCGCGAACTGCGGCACATCCTTGAATACCGCGCTCATTTCGCCCGTTCCTTGACCGTGAGGGCCACCTTGTCTCTCAGGTAAAGCGGCGCCGCAAGCGCCGCGTCGACGCCCTCCCCGGCCGCCAGGCGCGGGGCGGCCAGCTGCGCGACGGCCAGAGCCGTGGGATGCACTTCAGGCAGCACCCGTTCCAGCCCGAGGTTCCCGTACACCGCAAATCCGCTGCCGCAGCCCACCCATCCGGGGCCCGGCGGCACCGGTGCGGCGGCCGGGGCGACGCATTGCGCGGGGATGGTCTCCTGCCAGCGGCCGCCGCGCTTTTCGAGCGCCGCATAATACACTTCGCGCATCCTCGCATCGATGCAGGCCACCACGCGCGGCGCATTGGTTTCCTCGGCGAGGGCCTCGAGCGTCGAGACGCCCAGCACCGGCAGGCCGCGCGCGAAAGCGAGCCCCTGGGCGATCCCGCAAGCAATCCGCAGGCCGGTGAACGACCCCGGGCCGGCGCCGAAAGCCACCGCTTCGAGCTCGCCCAGCCCGATTCCCGAGCCGTGCAGCAGCGCCTCCAGCATCGGCAGCGCGAGCTCCGAATGCCGGTTCCCGGCGCGGCGCTCCACCGCGCAGATGACCCCGGCGTCCCAGACCGCGACCGAGCACCATTCGGTCGAGGATTCGATTGCTGCGAAGCGCATGCCGCGATTTTATGCCTGTTAAAATTTCTCCCTGGAGGAGATATGAAGGACCACCTGATCGCAGTAATCCCCGGAGACGGCATCGGCCGCGAGGTGATGCCCGAGGGCGTGCGGGTTCTGGAAGCCGTCGGCGCTAGGCACGGCCTGCGCCTCACCTTCAAGGAATTTCCCTGGAGCTGCGACTGGTACAAGGCGCACGGCAGGATGTGCCCCGAGGACGCGCCCGAGCTCCTGCGCAAGTTCGACGCGGTGTATTTCGGCGCGGTCGGCAACCCCGCGCTGGTGCCCGACCACGTCTCGGCCTGGGGCCTGCTGATCAACTTCCGGCGCTGGTTCGACCTCTACGTCAACCTGCGCCCGGTGCGCCTGTTCGAGGGCCTGCCCTGCCCGCTCGCCGGCCGCAAGCCGGGCGACATCGACTACATCGTGGTGCGCGAGAACACCGAAGGCGAGTATGGCAATGTCGGCGGCCGCGTCTTTGAAAATACTCCCGGCGAAATGGTAATGCAGCAGAGCGTCTTCTCGCGCAAAGGCGTCGATCGCATCATGAAGTACTCCTTCGAGCTCGCGCGCACGCGGGGCAAGCACCTCACCTCGTGCACCAAGTCGAACGGCATCACCATCACCATGCCGTACTGGGACGAGCGCTTCGCCGAAATGAAGAAAAAGTTCCCTGATGTAAGAACAGACCAGTATCACGTCGACGGGCTCACCATCCAGATGGTCCTCGACCCCGGCCGCTTCGACGTCATCGTCGCCTCGAACCTGTTCGGCGACATCCTGTCGGACCTCGGCCCCGCCACCGCCGGCACCATCGGCATCGCCGCCTCGGGCAACATCAATCCCGAGCGCACCGCGCCGTCGATCTTCGAGCCGGTGCACGGCTCGGCGCCCGACATCGCCGGCAGGAAGATCGCCAACCCGATCGCGGCGATCTGGTCGGGCGCGCTGATGCTCGAGCACCTCGGCCATCCCGCCGCCGCCGCCGACATCGTGCGCGCCATCGAGCAGGTGATCCTCGTCGGGCCCCACACCGCGGACATGAAGGGCAAGGCGAGCACCGCCGAGGTCGGCGCCGCAGTGGCCGAAGCCGTCCGCTCCCAGGCAAAAATCGCCGCTTGAACACGTATCGCATCGCCGCCATTCCGGGCGATGGCATCGGCAGCGAGGTCATCCCTGCCGGCCTGGAGGTATTGCACGCCCTTTCGATCAAGGAAGACTTCGTCGTCCTCGCCATGTCGCTCAACTGGAGCTCGAAGCGCTACCTCGAGACCGGGAGCTACATTCCGGAGGACGGCCTCGAGCAGCTGAAGAAGTTCGACGCCATCTTCTTCGGCGCGGTCGGCGCGCCCAACGTGCCGGACCATATCTCGCTGTGGGGGCTGCGCCTGCCGATCTGCCAGGGCTTCGACCAGTACGCCAATGTCCGCCCGTCGCGGGTGCTGCCTGGAATCGAGAGCCAGCTGAAGAACGGCCACGAAATCGACTGGGTGATCGTGCGCGAGAATACCGAGGGCGAGTATTCCGGCGCGGGCGGTCGCGTGCACCGCGGGCTGCCCAACGAAGTCGCCGTGGAAGTCTCGACCTTCACGCGCTTCGGCGTCGAAAGAGTCCATCGCTTCGCCTTCGAGCTCGCGCGCAAGCGCCCGCGCAAGCACCTCACGCTCATCACCAAGTCGAACGCGCAGCGCCACGGCATGGTCCTCTGGGACGGGATCTTCTATGAAGTGGCGAAGGAATATCCGGACGTGAAGACGCATCGCGAGCTGGTCGACGCGGTCACCACCCGCATGGTGCTGAAGCCCTCGACCCTCGACGTCATGGTGGCCTCCAACCTGCACGCCGACATCCTCTCCGACCTCGCCGCGGCCCTCTCCGGCTCGCTCGGCATCGCGCCGACGGCCAACCTCAACCCCGAGCGCAGCTTCCCGTCGATGTTCGAGCCGATCCACGGCTCCGCGTTCGACATCGCCGGCAAGGGCATCGCCAATCCCATCGCCACCTTCTGGACCGCCTCGCTGATGCTCGAGCACCTCGGCGAGGCCAAGGCCGCCGCTCGCCTGATGAAGGCCATCGAGGCGGTGTGCGCCGACAAGGTGTTCACGCCCGACCTCGGCGGCACCGCGCGTACCAAGGACGTCACCGCGGCTGTCCTGAAAGCCCTCTAGTGAGATGGATCCGGCCCGGATTCTTCTGCCGGTAACCGCACTCGCCGGGCTGACGTTCGTGGTGCTGCTGCTGACCGCCTACGTGCGCTTCAAGGCCGCGTTTGCGGGACGCGTTAAAGCGCGCGACTTCCGCTACGGCGAGTCGGTCGATGTCCCGGGCGATGTCAGCCTGCCCAACCGCAACTTGATGAACCTCCTCGAGCTGCCGGTGCTGTTCTACGTCGTCTGCCTCTGCCTCTACGTCAGCCTGGCGGTCGACGCGGCGGCCGTGGTCCTCGCGTGGCTCTATGTCGGGTTGCGCTGCGGCCACAGCTTCGTTCACATGACCTACAACAACGTGTTTCACCGGTTGGCTGTCTTTGCTGCGAGCAACGTGGTGCTGTTCGTGCTTTGGATACGCTTCGTCCTGAGTCTTCCCTAGATGCCGACCGCCCTGATCACCGGCGCCGGGCGTGGGCTGGGACTCGAGCTCGCGCGCCAGTACGCGGCTGATCGCTGGCGGGTCATCGGCACGCAGCGCCGAGATCTGGACATGGCGAAGCTGGAGCAGGTTCGCAAGTTCGCGGCCGGCCTGAAAGGCACGCCGATCGATCTGCTGTTCTGCAACGCGGGGATCTACGGTCCGCGCGGCATGGAGCTCGGCAAGCTCGATTTCAAGGCGTGGGAGGAGGTGTTGCGGGTGAACCTGCTCGGGCCCGCGGCGCTGGCCGAGGCATTGGTCGAGAATGTCGCCATGAGCGAGCGCAAGGTGATCGCGATGATGTCGAGCCGGATGGGCTCGATCGCCGAGGCGAGCGGCTCGAGCTTTCTTTATGCGACCAGCAAGGCGGCGCTCAACGCGCTCGCCAAGGGGCTGTCGGTCACGCTTGCGCCGCGCGGCATCATCGTGGTGGCGATGAGCCCGGGCTGGGTGCGCACGGACATGGGCGGCGAAAGCGCGCCGCTCGCGCCCGAGAGCTCGGTAGCCGGCCTGCGCAAGGTGATCGGGGCGCTCAAGCGCGAGGATTCGGGGCGCTTCCTCGCCCACGACGGCTCGACCATCCCATGGTGAAGGATGCGGTCGCAGCCGTGGAAGTGACCGCCGAGACCGCCGAGGGAAAACGCTTGACCATCTGCGTGCGCATCGGCCGCCCGCAGGAGGCAGCCGACGGCAGCTGGACCTGCCCGGTGGAGATGGCGCCGATCTACGGCCAGCTCGCCGATATCCGCGGCGTCGATTCGTTCCACGCGCTGTGGCTGGCGTGCTCGCTGGTGCTCAAGCTGCTGGGTCATTTCAAGGCGGCCGGCGGCAAGCTCTACGCGGAGGACGGAGCCGAGTTCCCGGTGGAGGCCTATCTGTCCGGCCTCGGCGGCACGCCGCAGTAGTGCTCCACGCCGACAGCGCCCGCAATCGCCTGATCGGCATCGGGCTGGTTTCCTTCACCTACGTTCTGTTCACGCTGCTCGACGGCAGCGCGAAGTGGCTGGTCGGCAGCCTGCCGCTGATCGTGGTGGTATGGCTGCGCTTCGCGATCCACTCCGTGCTTGCCGGCGCGGTGCTGCTTCCGGTCAAGGGATGGTCCCTGGTAAGGACCCGGCATCTGCGCTGGCACCTGCTGCGCGCGGCGATGTTCATGGCCATGACCGGCATCAACTTCTGGGCGCTGCAGTACCTGCAGCTCACCGTAACGGGTTCCATCTACTTCACGGTGCCGATCGTGATCGCGTTGCTGAGCGCGCCTTTGCTGGGCGAGAAGCTCGACCGCAGCCGCTGGATCGCCATCCTGCTCGGCTTCGCCGGCGTTCTGGTGATCGTGCGGCCGGGCTCGGCCGAGTTCCACCCGGCGATGCTGGCCTCGGTGGTGAACGCGGTGCTCTACGCGCTGTTCATGCTCATGACGCGCCGCCTCGCCGCCTACGAGTCGCCCGAAACCATCCAGTTCCTGCCTGCGGTAGGCGCGGCGATCGGCCTGGCGCCTTTCGCGATGCTCGCCTGGGAGTGGCCCTCCGGCTGGCTCGAATGGGCGGTGCTCTGCCTCATGGGCATGTTCGGCGGCCTCGGCCATTACCTGCTTGCGCTCGCGCACCGCTACGCTTCCGCCTCGGTGCTCGCCCCCTTTCTCTACCAGCAGATCATCTACATGGCGATCTTCGGCTACTTCGTGTTCGGCGACGTGCCGAGCCCGGCGCTGTGGCTGGGCGCAGCCATCGTCGTCGCCTGCGGCCTGTATCTCTTCGCTCGGGAGCGCGCGCGGCGATGAGCGAGAGCGTTTCGGTCCCGGTCTGGCTCGCGGTGGCCGCGGCGCTGCTCGCCGCCTGGGCCTTCTACGAGCACGTTCTGCTGCCCGCGCTGCGCTGGATGGTCACGCATCCCGCGAACCAGGTCATCGACCAGCTCTCGTCGCGCCTGCGCATCGGCGTGCGGCCTTTTCAGCGCACGCGGCGCCAGGCGCTGATCCACCGGCTGCTCACGGACCCGAAGGTTCAGCAGGCGGCGGAAAGCCTCTCCCGAGAAAAAGGCATTCCCCTGCAGAGGGTCTTCAGGAGAGTTGAAACCTATGCACGCGAGATCGTGCCGGCGTTCAACGCCTACCTTTACTTCCGCATCGGCTACTGGTTCGGCCGCACGATCGCGCGCGCGCTGTACCGGGTGCGCATCGGCTATATCGACACCGCCGGGCTGGCGAAGATCGACCCCGATGCCACGGTAGTCCTGGTGATGAACCACCGCTCGAACATGGATTACGTGCTGGCCGGTTTCCTCGCCGCCGATCAGGCGGCGCTCTCCTACGCGGTGGGCGAATGGGCGCGCAGCTGGCCGCTCTCGGCGCTGATCCGCGCGATGGGCGCGTATTTCGTGCGCCGCAATTCGGGCGACGAGCTCTACCGGCGCGTGCTCGAGCGCTACATCGCGATGGCGACCGAGGCCGGTGTGCCGCAGGCGGTGTTCCCCGAAGGCGGCTTGAGCCGCGATGGGCGGATGCGGGAGCCGCGGCTCGGCGTGCTCGACTACATGGTGCGCGGCTGGGATGAAGCCGGGCGCGACCTGGTGTTCGTCCCTCTCGGTCTTAACTACGACCGCGTCCTGGAAGATAGAACATTGCTGCTGTCAAAAGAACAGAAAACGAATCGCATTTCGGCCTTGTGGAAAACGCTGCGCTTCGCCGGCCACAACTTGTCGCTCGTCGCGCGCAGCGAATGGCATCGCTTCGGCTATGCCTGCGCGAATTTCGGCTCGCCGATCTCGATGCGCGAGTACTGCCGCTCGCGCGGCCTCGACTTCAGGCGCCTGTCCGGGGAGGAGCGCAAGCAGGCGATCGCGCGGCTGGGCCGCGAGCTGATGGACGCAGTCGGCCGCATCGTCCCGGTCGTTCCAGTGGCGCTCATGGCGACGGTCTTCATCCGCAATGCCGGCCGGCCGCTGTCGGAGCTCGAGCTGAAATCCGAGGTCGGTCATCTTCTGGAAAGGCTGCAAGCCGCCGGCGCACACGTCTATGTGCCGCGGAAGGATCTCGACTACGCGCTAAGCGTCGGGCTGCGCATGCTGCGCTTGCGCCGCCTGGTGGAGGAAAGCGAAGGGCTGTATCGCATGAGCGAGCGCGAGCAGCCACTGGTGGCCTACTACGCGAACTCCATCGCCCACCTTTTATGACTGGACTGGCGCATAGCGCTCCAGTAGATTCCCAACAGGGAAGGGAGCCATGCCGGCAGGGAGCAAGCGCACCAAGATCAGAAGGAGCAGCGCGCGTCCGCGCGTGCTCGCTCACCTGTCTTCCGACTGGTACTGGGAGCAGGACGCGGCTCTGCGTTTCACCAAGGTGCAGGTGCAGCACGGCGAGCCGGCGGAGCAGGCGCTTGCCGCGTCGCTCCTCGGCAAGCGCTGGGAAACCGGGATAGAGATCGAGGGCGGCTGGGAGCCGCATCGCGCGCTGATCGAGGCGCGCCGGCCGTTCCGCGACGTCCTGATGTGGCGCACTCTCGACGACGGCAGCCGCCGTTACGTGCGCGTGACCGGCGAGCCGGTCTTCGACGCGAAAGGACGCTTCAGCGGCTATCGCGGCTTCGACCGAGACGTCACCAAGCAGCGGCGCATGCAGCAGCTGCTCAAGCTCGACCACGTCGTGACGCGCCGCCTCGCCGAGGCGCCGAGCGCGCCCGAGGCGCTCAAGGGCGCGCTGAAGGCGATCTGCCAGAACGAGGGCTGGGATTGCGCCGAGCTGTGGAAGCTCGGCGACGCAGGCGTGCTGCGCCGCTTCACGTACTGGAGCAAGGCCGAAGACCCGGCGGCGCGCGCCTTCATCGAAGGCTCGCGCGATCTGGCGTTTCAGCCGGGTGTCGGGCTGGTCGGCACGGTTTGCCAATCGGGCGAGCCGCTGTGGCTCGCCGATTCGACCGCGGATCCGCGCGGCCTGCGCGCAGGACTCGCCGAGCACACCGGCCTGCGCGGCGCGGCGCTCCTTCCGGTGCGCTCGGGCGCGCGTGTCGTCGCGGTGCTCAATTTTCACTGCCGGCGCATCCGGGCGCCCGACAAGCGGCTGCTGCAGGCGCTAAACGCGATCTCCACGCAGATCGGCCAGTTCCTGCAGCACGCGGAGGCCGAGCAGGCGGTGCGCGACAGCGAGGCGCGCTTCCGCAGCCTCACCAACCTGTCGTCCGACTGGTTCTGGGAGCAGGACGCGGAGTTCCGCTTCACGCGGCTCGAAGGCCGCATGGTCGCGGGAGGCGACCGGGTCCTGCAGCAGCGGTTGATCGGGACGCGGCGCTGGGAAAGCGGGCTCGAAACCGAAGGCGGCTGGGACGCGCACCGCGCGCAGCTCGAGGCGCGTCAGCCGTTCCAGGACCTGCTGATGTGGCGCACGATGGCCGACGGCGCGGTGCGCTACGTCAGCGTAAGCGGCGAGCCGGTATTCGACGCCCGCGGCGCATTCGCCGGCTACCGCGGGGTCGGCCGCGACATCACTGCGCAAAAGCGCGCAGAGCAGCTGCTCAAGCTGGAGCACCAGGTGGCGCGCACGCTCGCCGCCGCGGAGGACGCGGGTAGCGGACTCCACGCGGTCATACGCGCCGTGTGCCAGGCGGAAGGCTGGGCCTGCGGCCGCTACTTCAGGCTGGACGAGGGCCTGCTGCGCTTCCAGTACGGGTGGAGCCTGCCGGACCCGGGCTTCGAGCAGTTCATCGAGCGCTCCAGGCCGCTGACTTTCCGGCCCGGGCAGGGACTGTTGGGCACCGCCCTCAAGTCCGGCGAGGCGGTCTGGTCGCAGGACACGCAGCAGGACCCGCGGGTCTATAACCGCGAGCTGTGGCAGGGAACGGGCCTGCGCGGCGGCTTCACCTTTCCGGCGCTGGCGGAAAACCGCGTCATCGGGGTGCTGTCGTTCTCCAGCCCCAGGGTGCGCGAGCCGGACCAGCGCCTGCTGCAGGCCTCAAGGGTCATCGGCAGCCAGATCGGCCAGTTCCTGCAGCGCAAGCAGGCCGAGGATTCGCTGCGCGAAAGCGAGGCGCGGTTCCGCAGCCTGACGCAGATGTCGTCGGATTTTTTCTGGGAAAGCGACGCCGCGCACCGCCTGACGCAGCTGGTGCACGGGCCGAACTATCCTGCCGCCTACATGGGCCTCGGCGTGCTCGGCAAGGCGACCTGGGAGCTGCCCTCGGAGCTTCCCGACGAGGCCGGCTGGGCCGCGCACCGCGCGATGGTGGACCAGCACCTGCCGTTCCGTGACTTCGAGTTCGCGCGCCGCGCGCCCGACGGCCTGATCCGCTATTTCTCGGTCGGCGGAGAGCCCCGCTTCGCTCCCGACGGCGCTTTTGTCGGCTACCGCGGCGTCGGCCGCGACATCACGGAAATCGCGCTCGCGCGCCAGCGCATCGCTTCGCTTGCCTACAGCGACCCGCTGACCGGGCTTGCCAACCGGACCAGCCTGGTGCCGTCGCTCGAGCAGGCAGTGCAGCGCTCGCGCCGCCGCAACTCGCGGCTGGCGGTGGTGTTCATGGACCTCGACGGCTTCAAGCAGATCAACGACTTCCTCGGTCACGACTCGGGCGACGCGCTGCTGATCGAGCTTGCCGGCCGCCTGCGCGCGCACCTGCGCGCGAGCGACCTGGTCGCGCGGCTGGGCGGCGATGAGTTCCTGGTGGTGCTCGAGGAAGTGCCGGACAGCTCGGCGATCGGGACCATCGCGCGCAAGCTGCTGGGCGAGGTGGCGAAGCCCTACGTGATCGCGGGCGCCACGGCGCGGGTTACCGCCAGCATCGGCATCAGCGTGTTCCCCGACGACGCGGCGGACGCTGCCGCGCTGATGAAGCACGCCGACACGGCGATGTACACCGCCAAGCAGAAGGGCAAGAACACCTACTGCTTTTACTCCGCCGTCCCGGCGAACGACCCGGCAGAAGGCTCTCTGGAAAAAAAGGCCTAGCGCCTCAGGTTCTTGTTTGCGTCGCGGATGTCCTCGCGCAGCTTCTCACGCTCTTCGTCGGACATCGGCCGGCCCCTGTCGGGCCGGCCTGGGCGCTGGCGGTTGACCTCGCGCATGTCCTCGCGCATGCGCTCGCGCTCCTCGCGGCTCATGCTCTGCTGACGGCTGAGCTTGCCGTCGTGCTGCTTCCTGCCTTGCTGGGCGAGCGCATCCCCGGCCCCGAAAACCACGAGCAAGACGAGAAGAACGGTCTTCATGCGCGAAATGGTACGCGGGTTCGCGTGCGGCCGGCTGCCGGCGCCCGCGATTTTTGTAACAATGTATTGCCCTCCCATGCCCGAGCTCAAGACCCGGATCCTCGTCGTCGACGACGACCAGCGCCTGCGCGAGCTGCTGGTGCGCTACCTCGGCGCCGAAGGCTACGAAGTGAAGGCCGTCCCGGACGCCGCGGGCATGGACAAGCAGCTCGCGCGCGAGCGCTACGACCTCCTGGTCCTCGACCTGATGCTGCCCGGCGAAGACGGGCTGGCGGTTTGCCGGCGGCTGCGCGCGCAGAGCGGCGCCCCGGCGATCATCATGCTCACCGCCAAGGGCGACGACGTCGACCGCATCGTCGGGCTCGAAATGGGCGCCGACGACTATCTGCCCAAGCCGTTCAACCCGCGCGAGCTGCTCGCGCGCATCAATGCCGTGCTCAGGCGCCGCGCACCGGGCGGGCCGCCCGGGGCGCCTACGGCGACCACCGAGGTTTTTCAGTTTGGTCAATATTCATTGAATCTTGCTACGCGCACGCTGACCCGCGCGGGCAAGGCCGTGCCGCTCACCACCGGGGAATTCTCGGTGCTCAAGGTGCTGGTGCAGCACCCGCGCCAGCCGCTGTCGCGCGACAAGCTGATGGAGCTCGCGCGCGGCCGCGAGTACGAGGTTTTCGACCGCTCGATCGACGTGCAGATTTCGCGCCTGAGGAAAATCGTCGAGGACGATCCGTCGCATCCGAGGCACATCCAGACGGTGTGGGGTTTCGGCTACGTGTTCGTCCCGGACAGCGAAGCGAAGTGACGTTGTTCGCCCGGGCGTTCCTGCTGATCGCGGCCCTGATCGTGACGGCGGTGCTCGCTTCGTTCCAGATCTACCGGGTCTACGAGCGCGAGCCGCGCTCGCGCGAGCTGGCGCAGCAGACGGTGAGCACCGTCAACCTGACGCGCGCCGCGCTGGTGAACGCCGATCCGTTCCGGCGGCGCGAGCTGCTGATCGAGCTGAACGAGACCGAGGGGCTGAGCGTCTACCCGGCGACCGCGAGCGAGACGCTCGAGCCGCTGCCCGACGACCCGCTGCTCGAGCGCGTGACGCTGCGCGTGCAGGAGGCGCTCGGCGACGACACCCGCTTCGCCTACGCGCGCGACCGCGAAGAGGGCTTCTGGGTCAGCTTCTTCATCGACAGCGACGAGTTCTGGGTGATGCTGCCGCGCGAGCGCTTCGAGCCCGCCTTCGGGCTGCAGTGGCTGGGCTGGGGCGCGGCGCTGCTCGCGCTCGCCCTCGTCGGCGCCTGGCTAATCGCCACCGCCATCGCGCGCCCGCTCGCGGCGTTGACCCGCGCCGCGGCGCGCCTGGGGCGCGGCGAGGCGCACGAACCCCTCGCCGAGGAAGGCCCGCGCGAGCTGCTCAGCGTCACCGCCGGCTTCAACCGCATGGCGAGCGACCTCGAGAGCATGGAGCGCGAGCGCGCGATGGTGCTCGCCGGCATCTCGCACGACCTGCGCACGCCGCTGTCGCGCCTGCGCCTCGCCCTCGAGATGAGCGGCGCCGACCCGAGCGCGAGCGAGGCCATGATCTCCGACATCGACGAGATCGACGCCGTGATCGGGCAATTCCTCGACTTCGCGCGCGGCGCGAACGAGGAGCAGGCGCCCGACGAGCTGAACGCGCTGCTCGGCGACCTCGCCGAGCACTATGCCCGTATCGGCAAGCGGGTGCTGCTGAAGCAGCAAGCCGTTAAACCGTTCAGCTTCGCCCGCCTGGCAGTGCGCCGGGCGGTGGCCAACCTGGTCGACAACGCGTTGCGCTATGCGGGCGAGCCCGTCGAGATCGAAATCAGGAATGAAAGGGGCACGGCGGTCATTGAGGTACGGGATCGCGGTCCTGGCATCCCCGAAGCCGACAGGGAGCGGCTCAAGCGCCCATTCACCCGCCTCGACGATGCGCGCAGCGGCCCCGGCGGCGCGGGCCTGGGGCTCGCGATCGTCGAGCGCATCGCCCGCGCGCACCGCGGCTCGCTCGAGCTCGCGCCGCGCCAAGGCGGCGGCCTGGTGGCGCGCCTCGCGCTGCAGACCGGGCTCAGAAGCTCACCTTCGATTTGACGGTGAACTGAACCGCCTTGATGCCCTCGGCGCGGTTGAGGGGGAAGGCGATGTCGGCATGCAGCACATTGCCGAACGCGGAGCGCGCGCTCAGCAGGCGCAGGCCGAAGCCGGCGTCGGCGAGCCAGCGGTCCGTGGGTCCGGCCTGGTTCGGCCCGCTCCAGGCGCGGCCGACGTCGTAGAAAACCGCGCCGCCGACGCGGAACAGCCGCCACGGGTACCAGTCGGAATACACGCGCTGCTCCAGCGTGAGCAGCGCGCGCCTGTCGCCGCGCTGATAGCGCAGCGGATAGCCGCGCAGGCCGTTCTCGCCGCCCAGTTCGAGCGCGCCGGAAATATCCGCATGGCTCGCGGCGGCGCCCGAGACGGAAGCGAAGAACAGCGCGCGCCTGCTTTGCGGAACGTAGTAGCGGGCCGAGCCGCTGAGCAGCTGCTGCTCGCTGCGACGGTCCGCGTAGCGCCCCGACAGCGACGCCGATGCGAGCAGGATGTGATCGCGCCGCGGCTCGAAGCCCTTGCTCAGGCTTCCCGAGTAAAGCCACATGTCGCGAGTCGAGCCCAGTGTGCTCAGGGCGCGCCCGAGCTGCAGCTGCGTCTGGAAGCCCATGCTGAAGAATTCCGCGCGCTCGATCTGGTCGCGGTTCTTGAGCTTCTGGACGGCATCCTCGATGAGCTCGTAGCGCAGGAACGGGCCGGTCAGGGTGAGGTCCACCGGCAGCTGCGCCGGCGCCGGCTGGCCGGCGAGCGCCGAGTAGGCGTTGCTCTGGTGCGATAGCCCAACGGAATAGCGGCGCGTCCAGCCGTCGACCAGGCCCCGCGACCATCCGCCGAAGAGCTCCCCGCCCTGCTGCCGGGCGCGGTATTCGGCGATCTTGTTCCCGGCCGCGTATACCGGCTCGATGCGGTCGGCCTCCGAAACCGACAGTCCAGCAGCCCAGCGCGTGTCGAGCGCGAAGAACGGCCGCGCGACGGACAGCGACTGACTCCTGCCGTCGTCGAAGTCGGCGATCGAATAGCTGAGGCCGGTCCAGGCGCCGAAGGCGTGGCGGGACGACACCGCGAACTCGGTGCCGGAGCGGTCGACGTTCGAGACGCGCGCCAGCCCTACCGAAATGCCGGTCCCC
>DASQGB010000226.1:0-2697 GCA_035632815.1 Burkholderiales bacterium
AGCGGCGAGCGGCACTGGCGCAGGCAGGCGTCCTTGAGCGGCGTGAGCTGGTAGGCGCCGGCGCCGAGCAGGAGCGCGCCATTCATCCACGGGCTCGAGACGCCGCGCACCTCTATCCACCATTGCAGGCTCGCCGCGAGCAGGCTGAACCCGCCCCACACCGCGAGATAGGCGAGCGCAAAGACCGCGGTCGGAACGTAAGGCCGGCCCTGTTCGCGGCTCCGGCGGGACACGGTGGAGAAGAGCAGGATCATGGGCGCCGCGCTCGGCAGCATCATCGCCACCATCATGATCCACCACATGAGGAACAGGAACGCGAGCGGCGGCGCGGCATGGTCCATGCCCATGGCGGCGTGGTGCCACAGCCAGCCCCAAGCCAGCGCGACGACCGCCAGCAGGCAAAAGGCGACGGCCGCGCGGTCGCGTTCCAGCAGAGCCCGGATCAGTGCACCGGCCCTTTAGGCGTGAGATGCAGCGTCGTCAGGTGCGCGTGACCCGATTTCCAGTCGAGCGCGATCTTGCCCTGCGCGCGCGTGGTCGAGTTGGCGTATTCCGCCTCGTGGTACTCGAAGCCCTGGGGCAGGGTGACCTTGGCGCGGTGGGTTTCTCCGGTGACCGGATTGCGGATCGGCTCGACCTTAGCCTCGACGATGCCTGCTACGCGAAAGCCGCCGGTCCGGTCCGCTATGTTGGACGTGAACTCGATCGGCTTGAACAGCGGCTCGTGCACCGTCTTGAAGGTGCCCGCGAACACATTGAACATGGTCGCTCCGGGCTCGGTTTCCTGCCCGCTGATGATTTTCAGCAGCGCCTCGCGCTGCGCCGCGTCGGCGCGCTCGTCGACGATCGGCAGCGCCTCGCCGTTGCCCAGATGGATCGCCTTCGGCCAGGCCACCAGCACCACCCAGTGCAGCCCGTCGAGCTTGGTTTTGGCGAAATGGCCCTTGTCGATGCGCATGCCGACGGCGGCGCGGCAGTTTCCGTTGGTGGGCAATGAATTGAACTGGCAGGGGCAGCCCCAGGCGCAGTTGCAGGTAGTGAGCTCGGGCCCTTTGATCATCCAGTCGACGTTTGCCATGGCACCTCCCGCCGCAAGCTTAGTACCATACGAGCGCAATGGCCACCTACCGGGATTTCCATCGCCGCTCGCTCGAGGACCGCGAAGGCTTCTGGGCCGAGCAGGCGAGGCTGATCCACTGGCAGCGGCCCTTCACGAAAGTCCTTGATTATTCGCGCCCGCCGTTCGCGCGCTGGTTCGTCGGCGGCGAGACCAACCTGTGCCACAACGCGCTCGACCGGCACCAGGGGAGCCGCGGCGGGCAGAAGGCGCTGATCTATATCTCAACCGAGACCAACGAGGAAAAATCCTTCTCGTATAAGGATCTATTTCATGAAGTAAATCGAGCAGCCGCCATGATGCAGTCGCTAGGGGTGAAGAAGGGCGATCGCGTCATCATCTACATGCCGATGATTCCCGAGGCGGTGTTCGCCATCCTCGCCTGCGCGCGCATCGGCGCGATTCATTCGGTCGTGTTCGGCGGCTTCGCCGCCGCGAGCCTCGCCGCGCGCATCGACGACGCGCGGCCGGCGCTGATGGTCACCGCCGACGGCGGCAGCCGCATGGGGAAGAGCGTGCTCTACAAGTCCCTGGTCGACGAGTCGCTCAAGCTCGCCAGGCATCCGCCGAAGAAGGTGCTGATCTTCCGGCGGGGCCTGGACGCGAACATGCCGATGATCGCCAACCGCGACATCGATTGGCAGGAGCTGTCCGCAAAACACGAGGGCGCTTCCGTCGCCCCCGTGTGGCTCGAGTCGAACGAGCCTTCGTACATTCTCTACACCTCGGGAACGACCGGACGCCCCAAAGGCGTGCAGCGCGACGTCGGCGGCTACGCGGTGGCGCTTGCCGCGTCGATGAAGCATCTCTTCTGCGGCGAGCCCGGCGAGACGATGTTCACCACCTCGGACATCGGCTGGGTGGTCGGGCATTCGTACATCATTTATGCGCCGCTCATCGCCGGCATGACCACCATCCTCTACGAGGGCGTGCCGATCCGGCCCGACGCCGGTATCTGGTGGAAGATCGTTCAGGACCACAAGGTATCGGTGATGTTCTCCGCGCCGACCGCGGTGCGGGTGCTGAAGAAGCAGGATCCGGCGTACCTGAAGAAATACGACCTCGCCTCGCTCAAGCACCTGTTTCTCGCCGGCGAGCCGCTGGATGAGCCGACCCACGTCTGGATCACCGAGGCGCTCGGCCTCCCGGTGATCGACCACTATTGGCAGACCGAAACCGGCTGGCCGCTGCTGTCGGCGCATCCCGGCGTCGAGAAGACGCCGCTCAAGATGGGCTCGCCGAGCTTCCCGGTGTACGGCTACGACGTGCGCCTGCTCCACGAGGTCACCGGCAAGCCGGTGGCCGACGGCGAAAAAGGTGTCGTGACCATCACCCCGCCGCTGCCGCCGGGCTGCATGTCGACCTTATGGGGCGACGACGAGCGCTTCGTGAACACCTATTTCAAGGACTTCAAAGGGCAGCTCGCCTACTCGACCTTTGACTGGGGCATCCGCGACAAGGACGGCTACTACTTCATCCTCGGGCGCACCGACGACGTCATCAACGTCGCCGGCCACCGCCTCGGCACGCGCGAGATCGAGGAGGCGGTGAACATGCATCCCAACATCGCCGAATGCGCC
>DASQGB010000227.1:0-6809 GCA_035632815.1 Burkholderiales bacterium
CGCCTACCACCGTGCGTCAGGAACTCCCGCACACGGAGCATGCGGGCTATAATGCCGTCAGCAAACCGTTACTCCAGCACGCCCTTGCAGGGCAGGCCGAAGGTCTCGGCGACGGCGGGGTTCGTCACGTAGCCGTGGCGCACGTTCACGCCCTGCGATAGGCCGATGTTCTCCAGCACCGCGCGGTCGTAGCCCTTGCGCGCCAGCTGCATGACGTAGGGCAGCGTCACGTTGCAAAGGGCGTAGGTGCTGGTGCGGCCGACGGCGCCGGGCATGTTGGTGACGCAGTAGTGCACCACGCCGTCGACGACGTAGGTGGGATCGGCGTGGGTCGTGGGGCGCGAGGTCTCGAAGCAGCCGCCCTGGTCGATGGCGATGTCGACCGCCACCGCGCCCGGCTTCATGGCCGTGACCATCTGGCGCGACACCAGCCGGGGCGCCGCCGCGCCCGGCACGAGCACCGCGCCGACGACGAGATCGGCCGAGAGAACGTGCTGCTCCACCGCGTCGCGGCTGGAGTACACCGTGACCACTCTCGCGCCGAATTCCCTTTCCATGCTTCTGAGAACTTCAAGGGACCGATCCAATGCGTACACCCGCGCCCCGGAGCCGACAGCCAGGCGCGCGGCGCTCGAGCCCGCCACCCCGGCGCCGAGGATGGTGATCTTCGCCGGCGCCACGCCCGGCACGCCGCCGAGCAGGATGCCCATGCCGCCGCGCGCCTTTTCCAGGCAGCTCGCGCCGACCTGGATCGCCATGCGGCCGGCGACTTCCGACATCGGCGCGAGCAGCGGCAGCCCGCCGCCGGCGCGCGTTACGGTCTCGTAAGCGATGCAGATTGCATTGGATGCAACCAGATCCTTTGCCTGCTGCGGATCGGGCGCCAGATGCAGGTAGGTGAAGAGGATGTGCTTCTCCTTGAGCCGTTTGCGCTCCTGCGGCTGGGGCTCCTTCACCTTGACGATCAGCTCGGCTTCCCAGGGGTCGCCGATGCGCGCGCCGGCCTTTTCGTAGGCGGAGTCGGGTGCGCCGATTCCGCTGCCGGCGTTGGGCTCGATGATGACCTGGTGGCCGTGCGCGACCAGCTCGCGCACCGAGGTCGGCGTCAGCCCGACGCGGTATTCATGCGTCTTGACCTCTTTCGGGACACCGACGATCACATGCGCTTCACTCTGGCCAGCGCTTCGGGCAGCGAGGTCTGCTCGCCGATCTCCATCTTGGCGATCTGGTTGCGGTGCACCTCGTCCGGGCCGTCGGCGAAGCGCAGCGTGCGCGCGTGCGCGTAGGCGTACGCGAGACCGAAGTCGTCCGAGACCCCGCCGCCGCCGTGCACTTGCATCGCCCAGTCGATCACCCGGCAGGCGACGTTCGGCGCCAGCACCTTGATCATGGCGATCTCCTTCTTCGCCGCCTTGTTGCCGCTGGTGTCCATCTTCCAGGCGGCGCCGAGCACCATGTAGCGGGCGCCGTCGATCATGATGCGCGCCTCGGCGATGCGCTCGCGCGTCACGCCTTGATCGGATACCGGCCGACCGAAGGCGACGCGCTCGGTGGCGCGCTTGCACATCTTCTCCAGCGCGCGCTCGGCCTGGCCGATGAGCCGCATGCAGTGGTGGATGCGTCCCGGCCCGAGGCGGCCCTGCGCGATCTCGAAGCCGCGCCCCTCGCCGAGCAGCACGTTGGAGGTCGGCACGCGCGCGTCCTGCAGCTCGATCTCCATGTGGCCGTGCGGCGCGTCGTCGTAGCCGAATACCGGCAGGTGGCGCAGGATCTTGATCCCCGGGGTGTCGGCGGGCACCAGCACCATCGACTGCTGGCTGTGCCGCGAGGCGTTGTCCGGGTCGGTCTTGCCCATGATGATGTAGATGCGGCAGCGCGGATCGCCCGCGCCGCTCGACCACCACTTGGTGCCGCTGATGACGTACTGGTCGCCTTCGCGGCGGATGCGGGTCTGGATGTTGGTCGCATCCGACGAGGCCACGTTCGGCTCGGTCATCAGGAACGCCGAGCGGATCCTGCCTTCGAGCAGCGGCTCGCACCACTGGCGCACCTGCTCGGCCGTGCCGTACTTGAGCAGCGTCTCCATGTTGCCGGTGTCGGGCGCCGAGCAATTGAAGACTTCCGGCGCCCAGGTGACGCGGCCCATGATTTCGCACAGCGGCGCGTACTCCAGGTTGGTGAGCGTGCCGCCGTGCGACTTTGGCCGCCACAGGTTCCACAAGCCCGCCGCCCTGGCCTTCGGCTTGAGCTCCTCGATGAGCGGCACGGGCTCCCACCGCTTCTCGCTCGTGACGTGCTCGTGCCAGCGGTGCTCGTTCGGGTAGACGTGCTCGGCCATGAATGCGAGGAGGCTGGCGCGCAGCTCCTGTACCTTGGGGGTGTAGTCGAAGTTCACGCTGCCCTCCACGAAGATTCTCGACCTTGGATTTTTTCCACCATTTTCCAGCCGAGCTCGGCCATCGCCCGCGCGCGCATTCCGGCGTCGCGCGCATGCGCGCTTGCGGCGGTGCCGTCGACCACGCGCTTGAGGATTCCCTGAAGGATCGCCGCGATGCGGAACAGGTTGTAGGCGAGATAGAAGTCCCAGTGCGACGGGTTTATCCCCTCGCGCCCGGTTCGCTTGCAGTAATTCTCGATATAGAGCTGCTCCGAGGGAATACCCAGCGCTTCGAGGTCCAGCCCCGCAATACCGCGGAAGGAACCGGGCGGGATGTGCCAGCTCATGCAGTGATAGGCAAAGTCGGCGAGCGGGTCTCCCAGGGTCGACAGCTCCCAGTCGAGCACGGCGAGGATTCTCGGCTCGGTGGGATGGAAGATCGCGTTGTCGAGCCGGAAGTCGCCGTGCACCACGGTAGTCCCCGTCTCGGGCGGGATGTTCTTCGGCAGCCAGGCGATCAGCTGGTCCATCGCCTCGACCCGCCCGGTCTCGGAGGCCTGATACTGCTTGGTCCAGCGCGCCACTTGCCGCTCGATGTAGCTGCCCGGCTTGCCGAAGCCCTCCAAGCCGACCGCGCGATAGTCAATTGAATGCAGTTTTGAAATTACTTTGTTCAGCTCGTCCCAGATCGCGCCCCGCTCGCCCTTCGTCATCCCGGGAAGCGCTTGATCCCACAGCACGCGGCCTTCTACGTAATCCATGACGTAGAACGCGGTGCCGATCACGCTGTCGTCCTCGCATAGCACCTGCGGCCGCGCCACGGGAAACCCGGTCGGATGCAACGCGCTGATGACGCGGTACTCGCGGTCCACCGCGTGCGCCGAGGGCAGCAGCTTTCCCAGGGGCTTGCGCCGCAGCGCGAAACGCCGGCCGTCTGCGGCGGTGATACGGTAGGTGGGATTGGACTGTCCGCCTTTGAATTGCTCCACCAGGGAAATGCTCAGCTGAAGGTATTTTTCAAGAGAAGCCACATCGAGGCGATGGCGCTCCTCCACGGGCTTGGTGCCGATGAACTGCTCGAACATGCCCGGGAAAGCTTACCTTAGAATTCCCCGTCCATGCCGTTCAGCGTCACCCACCTGAAGGGCTCGAAGTTCGCGCGCCGCGGCCTGCGCAGCTATTTCGAGTACCGCGACCTCGGCATCCGGCGCGCGACGCGCGGGCGCGTCGTCGCGCACGTGATCCGCGCGCGGCCGCAGAAGGCGCCGCACGGCGAGTGGCACTCGCACGACTGCCGGATGCAGTTCGTCTACGTGCTCAAGGGCTGGGTGCTGTTCGAGTACGAGGGCGTCGGCAAAGTGATGATGAAGGCCGGCAGCTGCTTCTACCAGCCGCCGAATATCCGGCACCGCGAGATCCGGCACTCGAAGAACCTCGAGATGATCGAGGTGGTCGCGCCCGCGGTCTTCAGGACGCGGGCGGTACCTGCAGCCAGAACGTCACCGGCCCGTCGTTCACCAGGCTGACGAGCATGTGCGCGCCGAAGCGCCCGCTGGCGACGCGCGGATGCAGCTCGCCGCACTTCTCCACGAACTTGAGGAACAGGAGCTGCCCTTCGGCCGGCGGCGCGGCGCTCGAGAAGCTCGGACGCGCGCCGCTCGCGGTGTCGGCGGCGAGCGTGAACTGCGGAACCGCGAGCAGGCCGCCCGCCGTGTCCTTCAGCGACAGGTTCATCTTGCCGGCCGCGTCGGCAAACACGCGGTAGCCGAGCACGCGCTCGGCGAGGCGCGACGCCTGGCCCTCGCCGTCGCCGCGCTCGACGCCGATCAGCGCCACCAGCCCCTGCCCGATCTCGCCTACGGTCTGGCCACCGACCGCCACGCTCGCCTCGGCGACACGCTGGATCAGCGCGATCACGCGATGATGTCGGGGATCAGCCTCGCGCGCAGGCGCTGGATCTGGTCCTTGAGGAAGAGCTTGCGCTTCTTCAGGCGCCGCAGCTGGAGCTGGTCCTGCGCCGGGTCGCCCGCCAGCCTGAAGATCACGTCATCGAGGTCGTGATGCTCGATCTCAAGAGCCTGCAGGCGAAGCTGGACCTGCGCCTGTTCTTCTTCCGTTAGAGGGAAGTCGGTCACCTGTGACAAACGTCATCGCTTTCGCTAATCGTATCCCTATACTGAATTAGCGAAAAGCCCCCGATGCGCCGCAACGACTACGACGTAACAGGGTCCGTCCGGACCACCGACCCGGCCTCGGTCGGCGCCGAAGTGCTGCACATCTGCGAAGGCCTGTATGCCCGCCCTGCCCCCGAGCTCGAGCGCGCGTTCGGCGAAGCCGCGGCGCTGTACGAGGGGCGCCACCCGGACTACTGCGCCTGCGATACCGAATACCACGACATCCAGCACGTGCTCGACGTGACCCTCGCCATGGCGAGGCTGATGGACGGCTACCAGCGCAGCCGGCGCGAAAACGAGGAGCCGCTGAGCCGGGAGCTGTTCATCACGGGAGCGCTCGCCGCTCTGTTCCACGATTTCGGCTACCTGCGCCGGCGGCACGACCGCCGGCACCGCTACGGCGCCGAATACACGCTGATCCACGTCTCGCGCAGCGCTGCCTTCCTGCGCCGCTACCTGCGCGATCTGGGCCTGGGCGGGAAGATGGCCCGGATTGCGGGAACGCTGGTGCACTTCACCGGCTACGAGCGCCGCACCGAGCTGATCGCCCTCCAGGGCACGGCGCGGCGCGCTGGCCAGATGCTCGGCACCGCCGACATCATCGCGCAGATGTCGGATCGCTGTTACCTGGAGAAGTGCCGCGACCGCCTGTTCCCCGAGTTCGTGGTGGGCAGGCTGGCGAGCCACATCCGGCCGGCGCTGCGCATGCTGCCGGCGTTCGACTCGGGCCAGGACCTCGTGCTGAAGACGCCGCAGTTCTACCGCGGTGCAATGCGGCGGCTCGACATGCAGCTTGCTCGCACCTACCAGTACGCAGCGCGCCACTTCGGCGGCCCCAACCTTTACCTCGACGAGATGCAGAAGAACGTGCTCTATGCGGGGACGGTCGCCTCGGCTCCCTACGCCGCAGGGCTGCTGCGCCGGCAGCCGCCGTATACCCTGCTGCCGGAAGTCGAGCCCTACCCGAGAGACCTAATAAGTGCGGGCGGGGCGGAAGTAGTCCAGCCGGTCGATCGAGCGCACCCGCAAGTCTCTTAGCTGCGCTCCCTGCAGGATCTTGAGCGGCACTTCAGCGCCCGCCGCGCCGCGCCCCCAGAGCTTGCGGTAGAAATCGGCGAGCGTCGTCACCTCCTCGCCGCCGACCGAGAGCAGGATGTCGCCGCTCTTGAGCCCCGCGCGCTCGGCCGGCCCCTCGGGGGACACGCGCGACACGAACAGGCGGCCGTGCACTTCCTCGGCGTTCACGCCCAGCCAGGGGCGCGCCGGGCCGCTGCGGCGCCCGCTCGCGATCAGGTCTTCGAGGATCGGCTTGAGCACATCGACCGGCACGAACATGTTGCCCGGGGACTGCGTGCCGGGAGCGCCCGCGTCCGGAACGATGAGCGAGCCGATGCCGAGCAGCTCGCCCTTCGCGCCGATCAGCGGCGCTCCCGACCAATCGAGCACCGGCGGATAAGTGAAGATCGCCGAATCGAGCTGGTATTCCCAATTGCCGGAGAACGCCCGGCGCGACACCACGTACACGAGGGTCGGACCTTCGCGGCCCGAGCCCGCGACCATCGCCGGGTCGCGCTCCCCGAGTGCTCGCGCGTCGCCGAGCGCGAGCGGCTTGCCGGCGAGCGGCCCGGCGAGCTTGAGCAGGCCAAATCCGGTTTCGTGATCGTAGCCCGCGACGCTCGCAGGGACGGTGCGGCCGTCGGCCCCGGTGACCTGAACCGCCTCGGCTTCGATCACCAGGTAGCCGATGGTGAGGACGTAGCCCTCGCGGATCAGCGCGCCGCTGCCGCGGCGCTGCGTCCCCAGCGTCGCCGCGCTGCGCGCGTTGGCCTGGATTTTCGCCTGCACTGCGACCACCGCGGAGAGCGTGTCGTCGGGCTTGTCCTGCCCGAGCGCGGCTGGGGCGACTAATGCCAGAATAAGAAGCCATCCACGCATGACACCCTCCTCGCGGGACAGATGATGCGCTTGCTTAGTTGGAACGTGCAATGGTGCCGCGGCATCGACGGCCGCGTCGATCCCGCGCGCATCGCCGCGGAGGCCCGCCGGCTGGCCGATGCAGATGTGCTCTGCCTGCAGGAGATCGCGGTCAATTATCCGGAGATGCCGGGGAGCAAAGGCGAGGACCAGGTCGAGGCGTTTCGCCGCGAGTTTCCGGATTACGCGCTGTTTTTCGCCGCGGGGGTCGATCTGCCGGGGAGCGGCGGCCGGCGCCGGCAATTCGGCAACCTGCTGCTCTCGCGCCTGCCGGTCGGGCGCGT
>DASQGB010000228.1:0-16813 GCA_035632815.1 Burkholderiales bacterium
CAGGCGCGTCTGACGCGGCTCGCCGTGCGCACCGCGCTCGCCGCGCGCTGCGGCCGGGTCGAGCTGCACGGCACGCCGCGCTCGCGGCATGGATTCTTGTCGCACCTTGCAAACACTTTTCGAATCGAGTTACAGGACCAAAAAGGCGCTGACTTGGGCGAAAGGATGCGGCGCGCACTGCAGGCCGCCCTGCGGCGCCACCGCGGCGCGATCCTCATCGGCTCGGATTGCCCCGCGCTCGATGCGCGCGATCTGCGCAGGGCCGCCCGGCTGCTGTGCGGCGGCTGCGATGCGGTGCTCGGGCCGGCCGAGGATGGCGGCTATGTCCTCATCGCCTTGAAGCGCGTGCCGCCGGGCCTCTTCGACGGCGTTGCCTGGGGTGGCCCGCGGGTCTATGCAGACACGGTGAAAAAGCTGTCGGGCCGCCGCTGGCGCGCGCTGCGCATGCTGTGGGACGTCGACCGTCCTGCCGACCTCGAGCGCCTCAAAGGGCTCCGTTATCCTTCAGCGCGCCGGCCAGGCGCTCGGCGATGACGCGGTAGCCGCGGGCGTTGGGATGGATCTGGTCGGACTTGAGATTCGCATCCTTGAGTACCTCGCCGATCACTCCTTCTTCGTAGGGCAGCCGAAACTCCTTGGCGATCCCGGCATAGAACGGGGGCGGCGACACCCAGAAGCCCGGCTCGGGCGTGCCGATCAGCAGCACCGCGATGCCGCGGCTGTGCGCCAGCTTGACCATGGCCCGCACATTGGCCTCGGCCTGCTGGTTGCCCAGGCGCCGCAGGAAATCGTTGCCGCCGATGCACAGCAGCAACAGGCGCGGGGCGTGCTCGTCGAGCGCCCCGGGCAGCCGCGCCAGCGCCTGCGCCGTGACTTCGCCCGGCACGCCCGCGCGCACCACGCGCCGGCCGATCAGCTTCTCGAGCTGCGCCGGGTAGCTCTCCCCTTCGGCCGCGCCGGTGCCGAAAGTCAGGCTGTCGCCAAAGGCGAGCACCACGGCGCCGCTCGGCAGGCGCTCCAACTTGGGGCGCTCGCCGCAGGCGCCGATGGAAACCAGCAGGGCGACGAAAATAGGGCGAAAAACCGACATCGGGAGCTAGGTGGAGATTTTGGAGCGATGTTACACTTTGCCGCCGCAGGAGGAGGAGGGGGAAATGAGGATCAAGAGTCCGAAAGACCTTTGGGCCGGTCTGATGTTCATCGGCATCGGCGTGTTTTTCGTGGTGTGGGCGTTGATGCATTACCAGATGGGCAATGCGGTGCGCATGGGGCCGGCGTACTTCCCGGTCATGCTCGGCGGGCTGCTCGCTTTTCTCGGCGTGCTGACGCTTCTCGAATCGTTCGCGATGGAAGGCCCGCCGGTGCCGAAATTTGCCTTCCGGCCGCTGATCCTGATCAGCGGCGCCTGCGTGGTCTACGGCTACCTGATGAAACCCGCGGGCCTGATTCTCGCCACCGCCGCGCTGGTGTTCATCAGCGCCTACGGCGGCCACGAGTTCAAGTGGAAGGAAGTCGCGATTCTCTACGTCGTGCTGATCGCGTTCTCGCTGCTGGTGTTCGTGAAGGGGCTGACGCTGCCGTTCCCGATCTGCCCGGGCTTCATCGAAAACTGCCCGATTCGGTTATAGAAGAACTGCGATGGACGTCCTAAACAACCTCTGGCTCGGATTCGGGGTCGCGATCACCCCGATCCACCTGCTGTACGCGCTGATCGGGGTGATGCTCGGCACGCTGATCGGCGTGCTGCCCGGCATCGGACCGGTGGCGACGATCGCGATGCTGCTGCCGATCACGTTCAACCTGAGCCCGGTGGCGGCGCTGATCATGCTCGCCGGCATCTACTACGGCGCGCAGTACGGCGGCTCGACCACCGCGATTCTCGTCAACCTGCCCGGCGAGTCGGCATCGGTGGTCACCTGCCTCGACGGCTACCAGATGGCGCGCCAGGGCCGCGCCG
Source organism: Burkholderiales bacterium (assembly GCA_035632815.1). GTDB lineage: Bacteria > Pseudomonadota > Gammaproteobacteria > Burkholderiales > SG8-39 > SCGC-AG-212-J23. The sequence goes on from DASQGB010000228.1 coordinate 1,958, forward strand.
GGCCCGCGCTCGCCACCGCGGCGCTCGCCTCGTTCTTCGCCGGCTGCGTCGCAACGCTGGTCATCGCGGTGGCCGCGCCGCCGCTCGCCGAGGTGGCGCTGAAGTTCGGTCCGGCGGAGTACTTCTCGCTGATGGTGCTGGGACTCGTCGCCGCCACGGTGCTCGCGCACGGCTCGCTCACCAAGGCGATCGCGATGGTGGTGCTCGGGCTGCTGCTCGGAATCATCGGCACCGACGTCAATTCCGGCGTGCTGCGCTTCACCTTCGGCATCCCCGAGCTCTCCGACGGCATCGGCTTCGTCGTCGTGGCGATGGGGATGTTCGGCACCGCGGAGATCATCGCCAACCTGGAGCAGGGGGACAAGCGCGAGGTGTTCACCGCCAAGGTAGGCAAGCTGATGCCGAGCAGAGAAGACTTCAAGCGCATGTGGGCGCCGATCCTGCGCGGCACCGCGCTCGGCTCGTTCCTCGGCATCCTGCCGGGCGGCGGCGCATTGCTCGCCTCGTTCGGCGCCTACACGCTGGAGAAGAAGGTCTCCAAGTACCCCCAGCAGTTCGGCAAGGGCGCGATCGAAGGCGTGGCGGGGCCGGAAGCGGCCAACAACGCCGGCGCGCAGACCTCGTTCATCCCGATGCTGACCCTCGGCATCCCCGGCAACGCGGTGATGGCGCTGATGATCGGCGCGCTGATGATCCAGGGCATCGCGCCCGGGCCGCAGGTGATGAACGAGAAGCCGGAGCTGTTCTGGGGCCTGATCGCCTCGATGTGGCTCGGCAACCTGATGCTGGTGGTCCTCAACCTGCCGATGATCGGCATGTGGATCAAGCTGCTGAGCGTGCCGTATCGCTACCTCTATCCCTCGATCCTGGTGTTCATGGCGATCGGCGTGTTCAGCCTATCCAACAACCCCTTCGATCTCGTCGTCATGGCGGCCTTCGGAGTCCTCGGCTACATCTGCGTCAAGCTGGAGTGCGAGCCGGCGCCGCTGATCCTCGGCTTCATTCTGGGGCCGCTGATGGAGGAGAACCTGCGCCGGGCGATGCTGCTGTCGCGCGGCGATCCGATGACCTTCCTCACCAAGCCGATCAGCGCCGGCTTCATCATCGCCTCGGTCATCCTGCTGGTGATCGTGGCGCTGCCCGCGCTGCGCAAGAAGCGCGAAGAGGTGTTCGTCGCCGAAGAGCCGAAGGTTTGACTACGCGCTAGTTGGGAAAAATGGGGTCAGACCCCATTTATTCAGAGCGCGGCTACGGTCTGGACTTCTATCAGATATTGCTCGCCGACCAGCCGGTCGATGATGAGCAGCGTGTTCGGCGGGTATTTCCCGTCCGGGAACATGCGCGGGAACTCGCGCAGCCGCCAGGCCATGAATTTCGGGATGTCCTGCGAGTGCACCAGGTAGGTGGTGAACTGAGCCACGTTCGGCCAGCCCGCGTTGGCCGACTTCAGCGCCTTCTCGATCTGCGCGAACACGCCGCTGCACTGGGCATCGAAGTCCTCCCCCGGGGCGAGCATGCCGGCGATGAACAGCAGCTCGCCCGCCTTCACGCGAGTGACGTGCGAGTATTGCCCGAGGGGCTTGCCGAGCGCTTCGACGTTGTAGATCCCGATCTGTGCCATGGCTCTCCTATGCAGTCCTACGGTTTCTTGCGCTCGTGCCGCCACTGGACATCGTCGCGCCCGGCGTGACGATTGAGCAGGCGCGCGGCGACGAACAACAGGTCCGAAAGCCGGTTGAGAAAACGCCGCGCGTGCGCGCTGATGTTGTCTTCTCCCCCTAGCGCCACCAGGCTCCTCTCGGCGCGCCGGCACACGGTGCGCGCAAGGTGCGCGGCTGCGGCCGCGCGCGAGCCGCCGGGAAGAATGAATTCCTTCAGCGGCGCAAGGCCCTCGTTCCATGCCTGCAGATGCTGCTCGAGCCGCAGCACATGCGCATCGCCAAGGATGGCATGGCCCGGAATGCTGATCTCACCGCCGAGATCGAACAGATCCTGCTGTACCTGGGTGAGCACCGCGCGGATTTCTTCAGGAACGTCCTCGGCAATGAGCATGCCGAGGGCGCAATTCAGCTCGTCGACGTCGCCGAGCGCGCGAATGCGCGGGCTGTCCTTGGGCACGCGCGAGCCGTCGCCGAGTCCGGTCTCGCCGGCGTCCCCGGTGCGGGTCGTGATCTTCGACAGGCGATGGCCCATGCGCGATTATAGGGAACCCTTACCCTTCACTTCGCTTTCCACGCGGCCGCGCGCGAGCCTGGTGGACAGGCGCTCGCCCTCGCGCACGCCGGCGGCGTCGCGCAGCACTTCGCCGGAGGCGCCGTACGTGATGCTGTAGCCGCGCTCGAGCACCGCGGTCGGATCGAGGCCCGCCAGCGTGGCCTGCAAGCGCTGCAGCTTCGATTCGCAGGAGCGCACGCTGTGAATGCCGGCGAACGCGAGACGCGCGAGGAGCTGGGTGACGAGCTGCTGGTGGGCGCGCAGGCGCGCCGCCGGATGCACCAGGCGGCGCGCGCAGCCATCCACCGCCTGCGCCGCATAGCCAAGGCGCCGGCGCATTTCGCGCGCCACGCAGCGCGTGCACTCGGCGAGCCTGGCGAGCAGCTCCGCCCGGGCAGGGCTGGCAAGCTCGGCCGCGGCCGTCGGCGTGGGCGCGCGGCAGTCGGCCGCGAAGTCGGCGATGGTGAAGTCGGTCTCGTGGCCCACGCCCACCACCACCGGGATGCGCGAGGCGCGGATCGCGCGCGCCATGGCTTCCTCGTTGAACTGCCACAGGTCCTCGATCGAGCCGCCGCCGCGCACCAGCAGCAGCACGTCGCATTCGTTGCGCTCGCTCGCCGCGCGAAGCATCGCGGCGATGCGCGCGGCGGCGCCTTCGCCCTGCACGGGAACGGGGTAGACGATCACCGGGATCGCCGCGTTGCGGCGCGAGAGCGTGGTGAGGACATCGCGCAGCGCGGCGGCGCGCAGCGAGGTCAGGATGCCGATGCAGCGCGGAAATTCGGGCAGCGGACGCTTTAGCGCCGGGTCGAATACGCCGTCGTGCTGCAGCTTCTCTTTGAGGCGCAGGAAGCGCTCGTAGAGCGGCCCGAGGCCTGCCCGGCGGACCGTTTCGACCGTGAGCTGGAAGCGCCCGCGCGGCTCATAGAGAGTCGCCAACGCGCGCACCTCGACCTGGGCGCCGTCGCGCAGCTCCGCGTCGAGCGCCGCGACGCGGCTGCGGAACATCACGCAATCGACCTGCGCCGCGCCGTCCTTCAGCGTGAAGTAGCAGTGCCCGGAGGGCGCGCGCGAGAGGTTCGACAGCTCGCCGCGCACCCACATGAGGGGAAAGCGCTTCTCCAGCGTGTCGCGCACGCTGCGCAGCAATTCGGAAACCGTGACAACTTCGGCACCGGGGGCCGCTGCGGGGCGTGGAAAGTCGTTCTGCATCGGTGTCGGAGCGCAAGCGAGCCTACACCAAGGCCGCGTGCACTGCGGCATGAGATCGAGGTGCTTATCGACTGTAGATAACACTCTACTTTTCCGCCACGTCAAGGCGTTTTTCCGAATTGTTCCGAAGCGAGACAGCTCCACTAATCCGCATGTAACCAGCCAACTGACACGCAGTTGCATGGCGCGTGCGTCTCCAAATCGCTGAGCCGCGCCCAAGATGCCGTTGGCTGGCGGCTATCAACCCATTCGACTAAAACCAGCTTGCAGTTGCGGTGCGTCAAGCAATTGTCCGTGTCGAATTGACTCTACTTTTCGCTCGCGTCAAGTGCTATTTCAAACACTTGGCGTCAAGGGAGACATACGCACTAATCCACACGCGCGCCGTTGTGCGCTCTGCCGCCGCCCGAGTCTCCCGCGGACGCCGATTCTTTCAACTAAATCGCTGTTTGCGCTGGCGAAAAGACTGCTCATATTTTGATCGGGACCGTCTTGGCCCGCGTCGCGAGAACGTGGCAAACCGCTATTCATAGATAATCCACAAACTTATCCACAGCTTTTTGTGGATATCGCGAGAACGACTACAGTTGATTAGTCGCGAATGACTTTGCGCCGGCCGATTGTTGCATCGCGGAATTTGCCGCCGCGCGCTCAATTGCCTTACAGTCGGCCGCGGCGGACCAAAAAATACAAGGAAACGCGTTGTTCGCAATCATCCAGGCTGCAGGCTGGCCGATCTGGTTCCTGCTTCTCACCTCCGTCATCGCCGTCGCCCTGATCATCGAGCGCTCGGTCTCGCTGCGCGCCGGGAAAATCATCCCGCCGACGCTGTTCGAGCAGGTGGTCAATGTCTACAAGCGCCAAGGCGTATCCGCCGACATGATCGGCAAGCTGGAGAAGGATTCGCCGCTCGGCGCGGTGCTCGCCGCGGGGCTGCGCAATCACAAGAGCTCGCGCTACGTCATGAAGGAGGCGATCGAAGAGGCGGGGCGCAGCGTGGCGCACGAGTTGGAGCGTTTCCTCACCACGCTGGGGACCATCGCCACCGCCGCACCGCTGCTCGGCCTGTTCGGCACGGTGATCGGCATGATCGAGATCTTCGGCTCGCAGTCGCCGACCGGCACCAACCCGCAGCAGCTCGCTCACGGCATCTCGATCGCGCTCTATAACACCGCCTTCGGCATCGCCATCGCCATTCCTTCGCTCATCTTCTACCGGCATTTCAAGAACAAGGTCGACACCCTCGTCGTGGAGATGGAGCAGCTCGCCTCCAAACTGGTCGACCTCCTGCACGGCGAGCGCGCCGCGTGAACTTCCAGCGCGGCAAGGAAAGGGAGCCGCTCGAGATCAATCTCGTGCCGCTCATCGACGTCATGATGGTGATCCTGATCTTCCTCATGATCACTACGACCTACTCCAAGTACACCGAGCTGCAGATCAACCTGCCCACCGCCGACGCCGAAAAGCAGCTCGAGCGCCAGAACGAGGTCATGGTGCTGGTGAACGCCCAGGGGCAGTACGTCGTCAACCGCAGCCCGGTGGCGTTCCGCGGCGTCGAGCAGCTCGCCGACGAGCTCAGGCGCGCCGGCGGCACGCTCAAGGACCCGATCGTCGTCATCAGCGCCGACGCCGCCGCGACGCATCAGGCGGTGGTTCGGGTGATGGAAGCGGCGCGTCTGGCCGGCCTCACGCAGATCACCTTCACCACGCAGTCCAATAAATAGTGAAGCACTGGTACCGCCGCAGCGCCATCGCCTGGCTGCTGTGGCCGGTGAGTATGCTTTTCGGCGTTGCTGTCCTTCTCAGGAAATTTTTTTTCAAGTTGCATTTGTTGAAAAGCGAGCATCCGGGCATTCCGGTGATCGTGGTCGGAAACCTCGTCGCCGGCGGCAGCGGCAAGACGCCGCTCGTGATCTGGATCGCCGAATTGCTCAAGTCGAAAGGCTGGTCGCCGGCGATCATCTCGCGCGGCTATGGCGCGCGCCGGACGGGTGAAAGGCACGCCCCGCGCGCGGTGACCATCGCTTCCGACGCCGCCGAGGTGGGTGACGAGCCCATCCTGCTCGCGCGCCGCAGCGGCTGCCCGGTGTGGGTCGGTCCGGACCGCATCCGGGTCGCCGAGGCGCTGCGCGCCCAGCATCCGGGTGTCGATGTACTGATCCTCGACGACGGTTTGCAGCATTACCGGCTGCGCCGCGACCTGGAGGTCGCGGTAGTCGACGCGCGCGGCTTCGGCAACGGCCTGCTCATGCCTGCGGGCCCGCTGCGCGAGCCCAGGTGGAGGCTGAGGAGCGTCGACGCGGTAGTGGCACACGCCAATACGGCAGTGAACGGCTTTCGCATGGGGCTCGAGGGAGAAACCCTCCACCGCATGAGCGACGCCCGCGACCGCCAGCCGGCAAAGGCGTTCGCCGGCCAGAAGGTCCACGCGGTGGCCGGGATCGGCGATCCGAACCGCTTCTTCCTGCACCTCGCCAGGCTCGGCCTCAAGCCGCTGCCGCACCCCTTTCCCGACCATCATCCGTTCACTGCGAGCGACCTCGAGTTTGGCGACCAGCTCCCGGTGATGCTGACCGAGAAGGACGCGGTAAAATTGCGCCACGCCGCGCGTCCGAACTGGTGGGTACTCCCCGTCACGGCCAGCCTCGATCCCGCGTTCGGCGCCTGGCTGCTAGGGAGGCTGGATGAGCTCCGCCGTCGATCCAAGGCTGCTTGAGATCCTGGTCTGCCCGCTGTGCAAGGGCAAGCTCGCGCATCGGGGCGACGAGCTGATCTGCAAGGCCGATCGCCTCGCATTCCCGGTGAAGGATGCGATCCCCGTAATGCTCGAGGAGGAGGCGCGCAAGCTCCCGCCCGAAGAAGAAGTGGCGTGAAGTTCCAGGTCGTCATCCCCGCGCGCTACGCCTCGAGCCGCTTTCCAGGAAAACCCCTCGCCGACCTCGGCGGCAAGCCGATGGTGGTGCGCGTCTGCGAGCGCGCCGCGCAAAGCGGCGCGGCCGCGGTTCACGTGGCGACCGACGACGAGCGCATTGCGCAGGCGGTGCGCGCCGCAGGCTACGCGGCGCTGATGACGCGCGCCGACCATGCCTCCGGCACCGATCGCCTCGCCGAGGCGGCAGCCGCATTGCGCCTCGCCGATGACGCCGTGGTGGTCAATCTGCAGGGCGACGAGCCGATGATGGAAGCGGCCCTGATTGCGCAAGTGGGGAATCTTCTGCAGGAGAGAAGCGATGCCGCGGTAGCCACCGCCTGCCACCCGATTCACGACGCCGCGGCGCTGGCCAACCCGAACGTCGTCAAGGTGGTGCTCGATGCCAGGGGCTATGCGCTGTACTTCTCGCGCTCGCAGATCCCGCATCCGCGCGAAAGCGGCGGCATCTGGTACCGGCACGCCGGTCTTTATGCATACCGGGTTGGCTTTCTCCTCAAGTTCGCCGCCTTGAAGGAGAGCCCGCTGGAAAAGACCGAAGCGCTCGAGCAGCTGCGCGCGCTTTGGCACGGCTACCGCATCGCCGTGATCGTCAGCGAACGCGAAATTCCGCCGGGCGTGGACACGCCGGCCGACCTCGAGGCCGTGCGTAAAATGCGCGCATGAGGCTCATTCTTCTCGGTCCGCCGGGCGCAGGCAAAGGCACGCAGGCCGGCTTCATCAGGGAGCGCTTCGGCATCCCGCAGATCTCCACCGGGGACATGCTCCGCGCCGCGGTCAAGGCGCGCACGCCGCTCGGCCTGGCGGCGAAAAAGGTGATGGAGGCGGGGGAGCTGGTCTCCGACGACATCATCATCGGGCTGGTGAGGGACCGGCTGAGAGAGCTCGATTGCGCGCGCGGCTATCTGTTCGACGGCTTCCCGCGCACGATTCCGCAGGCCGATGCGATGCGCACGGTCGGCGTGCCCATCGATCACGTGCTGGAAATCGACGTTCCGGACGAGGAGATCATCGCGCGCATGAGCGGCCGGCGAGTGCATCCGGCCTCCGGGCGCAGCTATCACCTGCGTTTCAACCCGCCCAAGGTCGACGGGCGCGACGACGTCACCGGCGAGCCGCTGGTGCAGCGCGACGACGACCGCGAGGCCACGGTGCGCAAGCGCCTCGATGTGTACCGCGCGCAGACGCGCCCGCTGGTGGACTTCTACCGGCGCCTCGCCGCTTCCGGCGACCAGAGCGCGCCGAAGTACCACCGCGTCTCGGGCGTCGGCCCGGTGCAGGACATCCAGGCGCGCGCCCTCGCCGCCCTGTCCTGATAAAATCCGGCACCTTTCAGGGGAGAAAAATATGTCCGGCGGACTGATCTTCGCGCTCATCTGCGCGCTGCTTGCCATCGCCTACGGTGCGTGGCAGACCACACGGATCCTGAGGCTTCCCGACGGCAACGAGCGCATGCGCGAGATCGCCGCGGCGATCCGCGAAGGCGCCATCGCCTACCTCTGGCGTCAGTACATGACCATCGCCACGGTGGGCGCGATCCTGTTCCTCGCGATCGGCTTTGTGCCGGCGCTGGGCTGGGCCACGGCGTTCGGCTTCCTCATCGGCGCCGTGCTGTCGGGCGCCTGCGGCATCATCGGCATGAATATCTCGGTACGGGCGAACGTCCGTACCGCGGAAGCCGCGCGCACCGGTCTTAACGAGGCGCTGCAGGTCGCCTTCAACGGCGGCGCCATCACCGGGCTGCTGGTCGTCGGCCTCGGCCTCGCCGGCGTCGCGGGCTATTTCGCGCTGCTGTACGCCAACGCGGTCGACAAGAGCAATCTCGCACACATCATCCATCCGCTGATCGGGCTGGGATTCGGCGCCTCGCTGATCTCGATCTTCGCGCGTCTGGGCGGCGGCATCTTCACCAAGGGCGCCGACGTCGGCGCCGACCTAGTCGGCAAGGTGGAGGCCGGCATTCCGGAAGACGATCCGCGCAACCCCGCGGTGATCGCCGACAACGTCGGCGATAACGTCGGCGACTGCGCCGGCATGGCCGCGGATCTCTTCGAGACCTACGCCGTGACGATCATCGCGACCATGCTGCTCGGCGCGCTGATGATCAAGTCGACGGGGCCCGAGGCGCTCATCTATCCGCTGGTGCTCGGCGGCTTCGCCATCATCGCCTCGATCGCCGGCACCTGGTTCGTGAGCGCCAAGCCCGGGGACAAGAACGTCATGCCGGCCCTTTACAAGGGACTCGCCGCGGCCGGCGTCATCGCGCTGATCGCCGCCTGGCCGATCACCAAGCTGGTCATGGGGCCGGTGCTGGAGAGCGTGCCGTTCGACATCGGCGGCAGGGCGCGCATGATCGGCGTCTGGCATTTGTGGGGCACCGTGGTGGTCGGCATGGCGCTGACCGGCTTCCTGGTGTGGATCACCGAGTACTACACCGGCACGCAATTCAAGCCGGTGCAGCACGTCGCCGGCGCGAGCGTCACCGGCCATGCCACCAACATCATTGCCGGCCTGGGCGTGTCCATGAAGTCGACGGCCTGGCCGGTGCTCGCAGTGTGCGTGGCGATCTACGCGTCGTATGCGCTCGCCGGCCTGTACGGCATCGCCATCGCCGCGACTTCCATGCTGTCGATGGCGGGCATCATCGTGGCGCTCGACGCCTACGGTCCGATCACCGACAACGCCGGCGGCATCGCCGAAATGGCCGATCTTCCCGACTCGGTGCGCGAGATCACCGACCCGCTCGACGCGGTCGGCAATACCACCAAGGCGGTGACCAAGGGCTATGCCATCGGCTCGGCGGGACTGGCGGCACTGGTCCTGTTCGCCGACTACACCCACGCGCTCGAGGCGGCGGGCAAGCTCGTGTCCTTCGACCTGTCCAACCACTACGTGATCATTGGTCTGCTGATCGGCGGCATGGTGCCGTATCTGTTCGCCGCGATGGCGATGGAAGCCGTCGGGCGCGCGGCCAGCTCGGTCGTCCTTGAGGTGCGCCGTCAGTTCAAGGAGATTCCGGGAATCATGCAGGGCACGGCCAAGCCCGAGTACGGACGCGCGGTGGACATGCTCACCCGTGCCGCGATCAAGGAGATGATGATCCCGTCGCTGCTGCCGGTGCTCGTACCCATCGTCGTCGGCCTAGGCTTCAAATTTATCGGCGGACCCGAAGCCGGTGCGCAGGCGCTCGGCGGCGTGCTGATGGGCACCATCGTCACGGGACTCTTCGTCGCCATCTCGATGTCCACCGGCGGCGGCGCCTGGGACAATGCGAAGAAGTACATCGAGGACGGGCATTTCGGCGGCAAGGGCTCGGATGCGCACAAGGCGGCAGTCACCGGCGACACGGTGGGCGATCCCTACAAGGACACCGCCGGCCCCGCGGTCAACCCGCTGATCAAGATCATCAACATCGTCGCCCTGCTGGTCGTGCCGTTGATGGTCTAAGGCTGGACTAGAATAGCTGCGTCGGCTCGGGGAGGGGCCGCGCATGAAGCCCAAGCGGGGATCGCTCGGCAAGACTACGCGTCCTAAGCTGGCGGGCATCCTCCCGCGGCAGCGCCTGTTCGGGCTGCTCGAAATCGACAGTCCCGTGCTGTGGGTGTCCGGGCCGCCCGGCTGCGGCAAGACCACGCTCGCCGCGAGCTGGCTCGATCACGCGGCGATCCCCTACCTCTGGTATCAGCTCGACGACGGCGACGCCGACGTCGCGACCTTCTTCTATTACCTGAGCCTGGCCGCTGCCGGGCGCGAGGACGAAGCGCGCGAGCCGCTGCCGCTGCTCACGCCCGAGTACCAGCCCAGCGTCGCCGTCTTCACGCGGCGCTATTTTCAGCGGCTATTCGCGCAGCTCAAAGCGCCGTTCGCCGTGGTGTTCGACGGCTACAACGAGGTGCCGGCCTCGTCGCAGCTGCACGAGGTCATGCGCGTCGCCCTGCAGGAGCTGCCGCCGGGGGGCCGGGTGCTGCTCATCAGCCGCGGCGACCCGCCTGCCAGCCTTGCGCGCCTGCGCGCCAACCGCACGCTCTCGCTCGTCGGCTGGGAAGAGCTGCGCTTGTCGCGCGAGGAAACCGCTTCGATCGCCTCGCGCCGCCGGCCGGGCCTGGCGGCCGAAGCGCTCGACGCGCTGTATGCCAGGACGCAGGGCTGGGCCGCCGGGCTGGTGCTGATGCTCGAGCACGCGAAAGCCGGCTCGATCGCAGAGCCGCCCGATCTGTCGACCCGCAAGCTCGTATTCGACTACCTGGCGGGCGAGATCTTCCAGAAGTCCGACGCGCGCACGCAGCACTTCCTGCTGCATACGTCCTACCTGCCGCAGATGACCACCAAGATGGCGCGCGAGCTCACCGGGGATGCCGGCGCCGGCGAGGTGCTCGCCGAGCTTCATCGCAACAATTATTTCGTCAGCCTGCGCGAGACGCAGCCCGAGCCGGTCTACCAGTACCACCCGATGCTGCGCGATTTCCTCCAGGCGCGCGCCGGCGAAGCGCTCCCCAAGGAGCGCCGCCGGGAGCTGCAGCGCGCCTCCGCGCAGCAGATGGAGCAAGCCGGCAGGATCGAGGACGCCGTCGCCCTGTACCGCGAGAGCCACGAATGGAAAGAGATGGCGCGCCTGATCGAAACGCATGCCGCCGCCATCCTTGCGCAGGGTCGCGGCGAGACGCTCGCGCGCTGGGTCGAGGAGCTGCCGCCGGAGGTGCAGACGCGGCAGCCGTGGACCATCTACTGGGCCGCGGCAAGCCAGGCGCAGGTGGCGCCGCGCGCAGGGCGCATCCTTTTCGAGCGGGCCTTTGAGCTCTTCCGGACCCAGTCACCGGATGAAACGACAGGCATGGTGCTCGCGGCCTCAGGCGCCATGTTCGCGATCCTGTACGAGCTCGACGATTGCTCGCTGCTCGATCGCTGGATCGCGGTGCTCGACGAGGCGCAGAAGAGCGGCGCCCGGCTGCCCTCGCCGGAGGCCGAAGCGAGGCTCGCCTGCAGCATGTTCATCTCGCTCACCCTGCGCCAGCCGCAGCGGCGCGACATCAAGCAGTGGATCGAGCGCGCGCTGAAGGCCTCGGCCGGCGTGCCGGACGTGAACCTGCGCATGTTCGTCGGCCTGCTTGCCTCGCTCACGCTGATGTGGACCGGCCTTTACTCGCGCGCGCTGCAGCTCATCGAAGCGATGCGCCGCGAGGCGCAGGCGAGCGGCGTCACGCCGTTCTCGCTCATTACTCTGAAGAACATCGAAACCATGTACGCCATGCTGACCGCCGACGGGGCGGCGTGCCAGAAGGCGGTGCGCGAAGGCCTCGAGCTCGTGCAGGCGACGGGAGTGCAGACCTGGACCTTCCAGCTGCTGGTGTGGGGCTACGGCGGCGCGCTCGGCACCAACGACCTCGCGCGGGCTGGCGCGCTGGCGAAGCAGCTCGAAGCGCGCTGCGCCGACGCAGGCAGATTCAACCTGTGCCTGTACAACCATTTCCAGGCGTGGGAGGCGATGCTGCGCAAGGACCTGATGCTGGCGTTGCGCAGGGAAAAGGACGCGCTGCGCATGGCGATCGAGGTCGGCTCCCCTCTGTTCGAAGCGCTGTGCCGCCTGGCGCTGGCCACGATCCAGGCCGACTGCGGGGACGAGCGCAAATGCGTGGCGCACCTGCAGGCGATGCGCGAGATCGTGCGCGGCATCGACAACCATCACCTCGAGTTCACCTGCCTGGTCGGCTTTGCGCAGATCGCCATGGACCACGGGCGCCAGCGTACCGCCTTCAACGCGCTGCGGCGCGGCCTCGAGCTCGGCCGCCAGCACGGCTACGAGCACTTCCTGTGGTGGCGGCCGGCGGCGATGGCGCGCGTGCTCGGAGCCGCGCTGGGCGCGGGCATCGAGCCCGACTATGCGCGCAGCCTGATCCGCGGCCGGCGCCTCGTGCCCGAGAAGCCGCCGCTCGCCGCCGAGGGCTGGCCGTGGAGCTACCGTGTGCACACGCTCGGCGGGTTCCGCCTGCTGCGTCAGGACGAGCCGCTGCCCACCGCGGGCAAAGCGCAGCGCCGGCCGCTCGAGCTGCTGAAGGCGCTGGTCGCGTACGGCGGCGAGCAAGTGAGCGAAAGCCGCATCACGGACGCCCTGTGGCCGCGAATCGACGGCGATTCGGCCCACCGCTCGTTCACCAGCGCGCTGCACCGGTTGCGCAAGCTGCTGGGCGAGGACCGGGCAGTGGTGCTGCACGAGGGCCGCCTGACGCTCGACCGGCGCTACTTCTGGGTCGACGCCTGGGCCTTCGAGGAGCTTGCTGCCGAGATCGAGAGCGCCACCGATCCCGCGCAGGTGGAAAAGCTCGCCGAGCGCATGCTCGCGCTCTACCGCGGGCCGTTCATGGCCGGCGATGACGATGCCGCGTGGCTCCTCCCCGCGCGCGAGCGCATGCGCAGCCGCCTGGCGCGCGCCATGGGCCGCATCCTGCGCCAGTGGCAGCAGGCCGGCGAGCCCGAGAGGGCACGCCAATGCCTTGAAAAATGTACGGAAATCGATGCCGCGGCGACCCAGCAGGCAAGCTTTAAGCAATCGGTAAGCAATCCGTAAGCGATCCGGCTGCTGCCGGTTCCGATCATGGCTGCAGCAGGGCAAGGGCTCTGCACCCATGAAAGGAACGAGTCATGAAAACCCAGAAACGCATTGCCGCGGCGCTTACCGTGTCCGCGGTCGCGCTCTCCGGCTGCTACATCGTGCCGCAGGCCGACGGCCAATACGGCATCTATATCCCCTCGCACCCCGGGCCGCTTCCGAACCGGTCCGTCGCCGCGCCCGCTGCCGCGCCCGTGGCCGCCGCCGGGCCCGCGGTGCCGACGGTGCTCGACGCGCGGTTCTATCCGCTGAACGACGCTGCCAAGCAGACCGGCATGGTGTCGGGCAGCGTGACCAACATGATGGGCGGCAAGGGGCGCTTCCAGCTCCAGTATCGCGGCGACGTCCTGAGCGGCGAGGCGACGCGGGTTTCCGGCGACGAGCGCAAGGGCGTGGCGAGCGCCTACGGCCTGAACGGCTCCTTCATGAGCTGCGAGTACCAGATGAGCTCGCCGTACCAGGGCGCGGGAATCTGCAATTTCTCCGACGGCGCCCGCTACCAGGTCCACCTCGGAAAATAGGCCCGCGAGCCATGCTCACTACGCGCGAAACCGATGTGGTGCGGCTGCTGTCGCGCGGCTGCACCTACGAGCAGATCGGCATGCGGCTGGGCATCTCGGTGCATACGGTGACCAGCCACATCAAGAACTGCTACCGCAAGCTCGCGGTGCACTGCGCGGCCGCCGCAGTGGCGCGCGCCATCGAGCTGCGGCTACTCGCGCTGGTCGAAGGGGAGCTGCGCGAGGATCGCGGCGACACAGGCTGAGGGGTCGGCCGCGACGTCGATGCGGATGGCGTTCGCCGGCGGCTCCAGCGCGGCGAACTGGCTCTCGAGCAGCGACGCCGGCATGTAGCGGTGCCGGCGAGCGCGCGACCGGGCGGCGATCAGCTCGAAGCTGCCGTGCAGGTAGACGATCCTGCAGTCTCGCAGGCCGTCGCTAAGCCGCTGCCGGTACGATTCCTTCAGCGCGGAGCAGGCTAATACCGCATTTTTCTCACGTCTTAAGCTGGCATTGATTTTCTGCAGCCAGGGCCAGCGATCTTCGTCGTCGAGAGCGAGGCCGGCGGCCATCTTCGCTACGTTTTCCGGCGGATGGTAGTCGTCGGCGTCGAGGAAGGGCCAGCGGAGCTCGCGCGCGAGCGCCGCGCCGATCGTAGTCTTGCCGGCGCCGGAGACGCCCATCACGACCAGGATCATTCCTGCCGGGTAATGGCGTGGCCTCCGAAGCGCGCGCGCATCATCGCCAGCAGCCGGCGGGTGAAGTCCGAGCCGCCCTGGCTGGAGAAGCGGTCCATCACGGCGAGCGTGATGACGGGCGCCGGCACGCCGAGCTCGATCGACTCGAGCGCGGTCCAGCGCCCTTCGCCGGAGTCGGCGACCACCGGCGCGATGCCGGCCAGGCTCTCGTTGTCCTCGAGTATCCCGGCGCACAGATCCAGCAGCCAGGAGCGCACCACGCTGCCGTGGCGCCAGGTCTCGGCAAGGCGCGCCGGATCGATGTCGAGCTCGCGCCGCGCGGCGAGCAGCGCGAAGCCCTCGGCGAGCGCCTGCATCATGCCGTACTCGATGCCGTTGTGAATCATCTTGGCGAAGTGGCCGGCGCCGCTCGGCCCGCAGTGCAGCCAGCCGCGGTCCGCATCGGGGGCGAGTATGCGGGCGAAAGGCTCGAAAATCTCGATCGACTTGGGCGTGCCGCCGAGCATCAGGCAGTAGCCCTGCTCGAGCCCGTGGATGCCGCCCGAAACGCCGGCATCGACGTAGCGCAGCCCTTGCTGCGAGAGCGCGAGCGCGCGGCGCATCGAGTCGCGGTAGTAGCTGTTGCCGCCGTCGACGATGGTGTCGCCTGCGGACACCAGCGGCAGCAGGTCGCGGATCGTGTCCTCGACCGCGGCGCCG
>DASQGB010000229.1:0-3871 GCA_035632815.1 Burkholderiales bacterium
TCGACGCCGGGCCCGTGGTCGTAGAAGATCTCGCTGCACGGTCCGCAAGGACCGGTGTCGGCCATCTGCCAGAAATTGTCCGACTGGTACTTCTGCCCCTTGTCGCCGATGCGCACCACGCGCTCCTCCGGCAGCCCGATCATTTTCGTCCAGAGCTCGTAGGCCTCGTCGTCGGTGTGGTAGACCGTCGCCCAGAGGCGCTCGGGTGCGAGCTTGTAGACCTTGGTCAGCAGCTCCCACGCGAACTGGATCGCGTCCTTCTTGAAGTAATCGCCGAAGGAGAAATTGCCCAGCATCTCGAAGAACGTGTGGTGTCGCGCGGTGTAGCCGACGTTCTCGAGGTCGTTGTGCTTGCCGCCGGCGCGCAGCGAGCGCTGCGAGCTCGCGGCCCGGTTGTAAGGGCGCTTTTCCTTGCCGAGGAACACATCCTTGAATTGCACCATCCCCGAATTCACGAACAGCAGCGTCGGGTCGCCGGCCGGCACAAGCGAGCTCGAAGGCACCACGGTATGCCCCTTCGAGCGGAAGTACTCGAGGAAGCTCGAGCGGATCTCGCTTGATTTCACTACGAGAATTCTACTGCACTGGCGCAAAAGCCCGGAGCGCCGGCCGGTCGCTCCGGGAAAGTCCCCCTGCTAGGCGTTGATACGCCCGTATTTGAGCAACCGGGCGCGAACCGCTCCCATGGTCCGCTCGTGCGCGGCAGCGAGCTCCTGCAGCGCCCGCCCGGCGTCGAACGCGGCGAGCAGCTTGCGGTCCTCGTCCTCGCTCCACGGCTCGCCGGTCTTCGGCGGCATTTGCGACTTGCGGCGCTCGAAGCGCTCCTGGCGCTCGAGCGCGCTCGCCGCTTCGTAAAGAGCGCGCACGACCTGCGGCCGCTGATACGCGCTCTCCGGCGGAAACACCTCCCCGGACTCCGGGTCGACGCCATTCGCCAGCGAGCGCACGACTGCCAATGCTTGTGTCTGATCCATCGTCATTCACCTCCTTTCTACAGGCTGCGCCTGTACGGGATGAACGTATATACAGTAGTTAGGGATGACAGCGGCATCAGTCGTTTTTGTCGCGCAGCACCAGGCGGCGGATGACGTCGCCGGAAAAGCCGCGGCCCTGCAGAAAGCGCGCGCGCTTCGCGCGCTCCTCGCGCGTGGTGGCGCAAGTGCGGTACTTGCGGGCGATGATGGCGCGCGCGCGCTCCATTTCATTCTCGATCGGGACGCCTTCGGCGATCTCCGCGGCGATGCCTTTCGACTGCAAATCCTGAAGGATCCGCGCCGGGCCGTACTTGCGCGCGAGCTGATGCGCGCGCGCCTCCGCGTAACGAGCATCTGAAAGCTGTTTTTTCTGCTGCAGCTCGAGAATCAATCCATCGAGAGCTTCGGCGCTCTCGGCGTGCGGCGCGAGCTTGCGGGCAAGCTCCGCCCGCGAATGCTCGCGCCTCGCGAGGTGCCTGAGCGCCCGCGCCTTGAGCTGCGCGGGCGTGTCAGGACCTGCGGCCTTCACCCGCTGCGCTTGCGCGTGGGGAGCTGCTCGACCTTCTTGTCTTCCGCCTTCTCCGCTGCCGGCGCGGCGGCCGCCTTGATGCCCGCCTTCTCGCGGATCTTGGCCTCGATGTCGCGCGCGAGCTGAGGGTTTTCCTTCAGGAAGTCGCGTGAGTTGTCCTTGCCCTGTCCCAGCCGGTCGCCCTGGTGGATGTACCAGGCGCCGGATTTCTCCAGCACGCCCAGGTTGACGCCGATCTCGAGGATTTCGCCTTCGCGCGAGATGCCGTCGCCGTACATGATGTCGAACTCGGCCTGCCTGAACGGCGGCGCGACCTTGTTCTTCACCACTTTCACGCGCGTCTCGGAGCCCACCACCTCGTCGCCCTTCTTGATCGCGCCGATGCGCCGGATATCCATGCGTACCGAAGCGTAGAACTTGAGCGCGTTGCCGCCGGTGGTGGTCTCGGGGTTGCCGAACATGACGCCAATCTTCATGCGGATCTGGTTGATGAAGATCACCAGCGTGTTGGTGCGCTTGATATTGCCGGTGAGCTTTCTCAGCGCCTGGCTCATCAGGCGGGCCTGCAGGCCCATCTGCGGCTCGCCCATCTCGCCCTCGATCTCGGCCTTGGGCGTGAGCGCCGCCACCGAGTCGATCACGATCACGTCGACCGCGCCGGAGCGCACCAGCATGTCGGCGATCTCGAGCGCCTGCTCGCCGGTGTCGGGCTGGGAGATGAGCAGGTCTTCGGTCTTGACGCCGAGCTTGGCGGCGTAGGAAATGTCGAGCGCGTTCTCCGCGTCGATGAAGGCCGCGGTGCCGCCGACCTTCTGCATCTCGGCGATGACCTGCAGCGTGAGCGTGGTCTTGCCGGAGGACTCCGGGCCGTAGATCTCGACCACCCGGCCGCGCGGCAGGCCGCCCACGCCGAGGGCCAGGTCGAGGCCGAGCGAGCCGGTGGACACCACGTCGATGTCCTTGATCGCCGCGTCGTCCATCCTCATGATCGAGCCCTTGCCGAACTGCTTCTCGATCTGCGACAGGGCGGCGGCTAATGCCTTAGACTTGTTGTCATCCATTGCTGTACCTCTTTTTCAGGTTGTCGGCATCTACGGCAGGCGCCTTCTGCAGAACCCCTGGGCCAACACCGGATACTGTATAAACGTCCATGATTGTGGGGTCGTTGACGCGGGCCTGTCAACTTCAAAAAATTTCCGTTAGGAGACAAAACGATGGCGAAAGCAGCTTTCCTCGGTTTGGGTGTCATGGGTTATCCCATGGCGGGCCATCTGCTGGAAAAAGGCGGCCATGAGGTCACGGTCTACAACCGCACCCCCGCCAAAGCCCAGCAGTGGGCGAAGGAGTACGGCGGCAAGCACGCCGCCACCGCGCGCGAGGCGGCGAAAGACTGCGATTTCGTCCTGATGTGCGTCGGCAACGACGACGACGTGCGCTCCGTGGCCTACGGCGACAACGGGGCCCTCGCCGGCATGAAGAAGGGCGCGATCCTCGTCGACCACACCACGGCCTCCGCGGTTGTCGCTAAAGAGCTATTTGAAAAAGCAAAAGAGCGCGGCGTCGGCTTCATCGACGCGCCGGTGTCCGGCGGCCAGGCGGGCGCCCAGAACGCCCAGCTCGGCATCATGTGCGGCGGGGAGCCGGAGGTGTTCGCGCGCGCGAAGCCGGTGCTCGACATCTACGCCAAGGTGTGCGCCCTCATCGGCGGCCCCGGCTCCGGCCAGCTCACCAAGATGGTCAACCAGATCTGCATCGTAGGTATGGCGCAGGCGCTGGCGGAAGGCTTGGCATTCGCGAAAAGATCGAACCTGGACCTCGAGAAGGTCATCGCGGTGATCTCCAAGGGCGCGGCGCAGTCCTGGCAGATGGAGAACCGCTGGAAGCCGATGAGCGAGCTCAAAACCGAAGGCTTCGGCTTCGCCATCGAGTGGATGCGAAAGGACGTCGGCATCTGCCTCGGCCAAGCGAAGAAAAACGGCGCCCGGCTCCCGGTCACGGCGCTCGTCGACCAGTTCTACGCCCACCTCGAGGCACGCGGCGGCAAGCGCTGGGACAGCACAGCCTCGCTCATTCAGCTGCTGCTGAAGGATTGAAATTGCCCACCAGGCTGCGCACCTGGAAGAAATCGTCGTGGCGGAACAGGAAAGTCTCGAGAAAGCTAACTGCATCGCCTTCGAGGAGGTCGGGCTCCGGCGGCGCGAACGGGCCGGCGCGCACCACGCTCTCTCGCGCGCGCTGCTCGAGTTGACGATATCCGTTCGAGCGGTGCACCAGCACTTCCACCGGATGACCCTGCCGGTCGATGGTGATATCGAGCACCACGATCGACTTCATCATCTCGGGCATCGGTTCGGAATAGGTGTAGCGA
>DASQGB010000230.1:0-4753 GCA_035632815.1 Burkholderiales bacterium
TGACTTCTGCGTTGATTCTGATTCTTTCGGGGCTGTCGGTTGCGATCAGGCGGCCATCGACCAGCACCGAGATGCGGTCGGCGAGGCGGAACACCGCGTCCATGTCGTGCTCGACCAGCAGGACCGTGACGCGCGCGCGGATGCGCTCGATGAGCCCGATGATGCGCTGCGACTCGTCCGGGCCCATCCCGGCCATCGGCTCGTCGAGCAGGACGAGCCGCGGGCGCGTCGCAAGCGCGAGCCCGACCTCCAGCGCGCGCTGCTCGCCGTGGGCAAGCGTGGCGGCGATGGCGTTTTCCTTGTGCAGCAGGCCGATCTCGTCCGCGATAGCCCGCGCTTGCTCGAACAGCGGCTTTTCGGACGCCACGGGGCGCCAGAAAGAGAAGCTCGAGCCGCTGCGCGCCTGCACCGCGAGCGCGAGATTATCCAGCACGCTGAAGCGCCTGAAGATGCTGGTGATCTGATAGCTGCGGGCAAGGCCGCGCTTCACCCTTTCGTGCACCGCTGCGCGCGTAATGTTCTCTCCCTCGAAGACAATCTCGCCCCGATCTGTGGGAACGCTGCCCGAGATCTGGCCGATGAGGGTGGTCTTGCCGGCGCCGTTCGGGCCGATGAGGGCATGCACTTCGCCGCGCCTCACTTCGAGCGTGATGTCGTCGGTGGCCACCACGCCGCCGAAGCGCTTACTGACGCTTTTGAGAAGGAGCATTTGTTTTCTTCGCCAGCCCGGCAATCCCTTGCGGCGCGAACAGGACGATGGCGAGCAGCACGGCGCCTACGCCGAGGTTGGCATGCTGCTGGTAATTCGGCGCCCACGCGGCGATCCAGGGAATCGGGTAATCGGCGATCGCGTGCTCGAGGCCGAGCAGCACGGCCGCGCCGATCACGCCGCCCCAGAGATGGCCCACGCCCCCCAGGATCACCATGATCATCAGGGTGCCCGACTGCAGCCAGTGCAGGATGTTCGGGTTCACGTACTTGCCGTGGCTCGCGAGCAGCGCCCCGGCCAGCCCGCCGGCAGCGCCGGCGATGACGAAGCACGCGAGCTGGTAGCGGTACACCGGCAGGCCGATGGCGGCGGCGCGCGCCTCGTTCTCGCGGATGGCGACCATCACCCGGCCGAAGCGCGCGTGCACGAGGCGGTGCAGGGCATACAGCATCAAAACGAGGAGGACGAGGACGACATAGTAAAAGACCACTTCGTTGCCAAGATCGAGCCCGAGGCCGAGCTGCGCGCGCGACGGCAGGCTGAGCCCCTCGTCGCCGCCGTAGGCCTTCATGGAGTTGACGAGATAGAACATCATCTGGGCAAAGGCGAGCGTGATCATGATGAAGTACACGCCGCGCGTGCGCAGCGATACGGCGCCGATCAGCAGCGCCGCAAGCGCGGACGCAGCGACGGCCACCGGCCAGCCGATCCAGGCGCTGGTCACACCCTCGGCAATGAGGATGCTGGCGATGTAGGCGCCGGTGCCGACGAAGGCGGCATGCCCGAACGAGATCATGCCGCCGTAGCCGAGCACGAGGTTGAGGCTGGTCGCGGCGATGGCGTAGATCATGACGCGGCTGGCGAAGCTGACGTAGAACAGATGATCGGTCGCGCTCATCGCGAGCGGAAATGCCGTCAGCAGAATCAATGCCAAAAGACTGCGTTTCATCCGCGCGCGGGGAACAGCCCTTTCGGCCTGAAGTAGAGCACCACCGCCATCAGCAGGTAGATCATCACCGACGCGATCGCCGGCCCCGCGGCGCTCGCCACGCGCGGCTGGAAGAAGGCGCCGAACAGGATCGGCAGGAAGGCGCGGCCGATGGTGTCGACGACGCCGACCAGCACCGCGCCGACCAGCGCGCCGCGGATCGAGCCGATGCCGCCGATGACGATCACCACGAAGGCGAGGATCAGGATGTTCTCGCCCATGCCGACCTGCACCGCGAACAGGGGCGCGAGCAGGGCGCCGGCGAGCGCGCATAGCGCCGCGCCGACGCCGAACACCAGCGTGAACAGCAGCTTGATGTTCACCCCCATGGCGAGGGCCATTTCGCGGTTCGAGGCGCCGGCGCGCACCAGCATCCCTACTTTTGTTTTTGTAACCAAGAAATACAACAACAGGGCGACAAGAACGCCGACCGCAATGATGACCAGCCGGTAAGCCGGGTAGCGCAGCCCCGGCAGCAGCTCGACCGGTCCCGACAGCGCTGCGGGCATCGGCAGCGGCGCGTCCGAGCCCCACACCAGCCGCACCAGCTCGTTGATGATCAGGATCAGCGCGAAGGTGGCGAGCACCTGCGCGAGATGATCGCGCTCATAGAGGGCTCTCAAGACTGAAACTTCCAGAGCCATTCCCAGCACCGCGGTTGCAGGGATGGCGAGCAGCACGCCGGCGACGAACGAGCCGGTGAGCTGCACGAAGGTCGAGGCGAGGAAGGCGCCCAGCATGTAGAGCGAGCCGTGCGCCAGGTTGATCATGTCCATGATGCCGAACACCAGCGTCAGCCCGGCGGCGAGCAGGAACAGCATCAGGCCGAACTGCAGGCCGTTAAGCCCCTGCTCGAGGATCAGGATCCAGGACAGAAATGCGTTACTTCATGGGGCAGTCTTGGACGTACGCGTCGCCGTGGTCCTTGAACACGGTGCCGATGGTCTTGTTGACCAGGCGACCCTGCGAATCCTTGGCGACGACGCGCAGGTAGTAGTTCTGGATCGGGTACTGATTGCGGTTGAACTTGAACGCACCCCGCGTCGATTCGAACTTCGCCGCCTTCAGCGCCTTCCTCACCGCTTCCACGTCCTCGATCTTGCCTTTGGTGTCGCGCACCGCGGCGTCGATCAGCATTGCGGTATCCCAGCCCTGCGACGCGAAAACCGACGGCAGGCGCTTGTATTCCTTCTCGAACGCCGCGACGAATTTCTTGTTGGCCGCGTTGTCGAGGTCGAGCGCCCAGTGCGCGGTGTCGAAAAGACCCAGCATCGCCTCGCCGACCGGCCGGATGATGTCCTGGTCGGAGCCGAACCCGGGCACGATCAGCGGCACGTCGGCCGACAGGCCCGCGCCGACGAACTGCTTGATGAAATTGATCCCCATGCCGCCGGGCAGGAAGATGTACAGCGCTCCGGGCTTTGCGGCGCGCACCTGCGCGAGCTCCGCGGAGTAGTCGAGCTGGCCGAGCTGGGTGTACACCTCGGCGGCGACGGTGCCCTTGTAGAAGCGCTTGAAGCCGGCGAGCGAGTCCTTGCCGGCCTGGTAGTTCGGCGCGATCAGGTAAGCGCTCTTGTAGCCGCGGTTGGTGGCGTGCTGGCCGGCCGCCTCGTGGTAGGCGTCGTTCGGCCACGAGGCGACGAAGAAGTACGGATTGCACTGCTTGCCGGCGAGCGGCGAGGGCGCGGCGTTGGGGCTGACGTAGATGGTCTTGTTCTCGAACGCCACCGGCACCGACGCCAGCATGATGTTCGAGAACACGTAGCCGGTGAGGAAGTTGACCTTGTCCAGCTTGACCTGTTTCTCGGCGAGCTGGCGGCCGACGTCGGGCTTGAACTGGTCGTCGCCGACCAGCACTTCGGCCGGCAGGCCGCCGAGCTTGCCTCCGTTCATCTTCACCGCGAGCTGGAAGCCGTCGCGGATGTCGATGCCCAGCGCCGCGCTCGGCCCCGACAGCGTGCTGATGAAGCCGATTTTGACTTTGTCCGCCGCCTGGGCGCCGGCCGCGAACGCCGACGCGGCTGCCAAGGCGATCAATGTGCGCTTCATGACGAGCTCCTCCTGGAAGGCGCTGATTCTAGAGCGAGTCGAAGTACTCCGTCATCCGCTTTCTCGTTTTTTGATCCGGCAATACCCCCTGACCGGCGCGGAGGTTGTCCAGCATGTGCTCGGGCCTGCCGGTGCCCGGAATGGCGCAAGTCACCGCGGGGTGCGAGACGACCCGTTTCAGGAAGTACTGCGCCCAGCTCTGGATGCCGAGCTCCGCGGCCCAGGGGGGCAGCGCTTTGCCCTTGGTGGCTCGGAAGAGGGCGCCTTCGGCAAAGGGGCGGTTGATGATGACAGCGATTTTTCTGTCCAATGCCAAAGGCAGCAGCCGTTGCTCCGACTCGCGTTCCGCTAGCGAATAATTGATTTGCAGGAAGTCGTACTGTCCGCTCGTCAGCAAGCGCTCGACCTCTGGATAGGCCGAAGACGTGTAATGCGTGATGCCGATGTAGCGCACGCGGCCTTTCTGTTTCCAATCCTTCAGCGTCGCCGTGTGCGTGGCGACATCCACGAGGTTATGCACCTGCATGAGATCCATGCGCTCGACGCGCAGGCGCTTGAAGGAGGTTTCCATCTGCCGGATGCCCTCGGCGCGGCCGCTGGTCCAGACCTTGGTGGCCATGAAGAGCTTGTCGCGCATGCCGAGCTCCGCGATCAGGTCGCCCGCCACGGTTTCGGAGGAGCCGTACATCGGCGAGGAATCGACCACGTTGCCGTTCAGGAGCTTCAGCACTTCGCGCAGCGGCGCGCGCGCCGCTGCGTCGGCACCGACGTCGAACGTCTGCCACGTGCCAAGGCCGATGGCGGGAAGCTCCTCGCCCGTCGAAGGAATTTTTTTCGCCATCACCCTGGGCGATTGAGCGGAACCCGCGTTGCACAAGGCGCCGGCGCACAGCCCGCCGAGCGCCTGCAGCAGAAGGCGGCGGTCCATGAATCGATTGTAGCTGTGATAGCCTGAACTGAAGGAGACCTCGATGAAGCGACGCGCATTCCTCCTCGCGATGGCGGCG
>DASQGB010000231.1:0-2003 GCA_035632815.1 Burkholderiales bacterium
GCGAACGATTCGACCTGGCGCATCTTCATGACCTCGCCTTCGCGCCGCGTGACGTGCATCTCGACTCGCTGCGCGAGCGGCGACGACGCGCCAAGCAGGCGCTCGGTCTGCTTGCCGCGGTTGCGGATTTCCATGTAGCCCACGCCGACCTTGGCGCCGGCCGGCGTCGCCCGCGACCACGGATGACGGATCTGAAGGTCGCCTTTCTCAACGTTGTGGGCCAGCGCAACTGCGCTTTGTAACAGCAAAGAAAGGACCAGAAGCCTCACTTCCGGTTCTCCTGCTCCTGCAGCTCGCGCCACAGGATCTTGCCGGTCGCGGTCTTGGGCAGCTCGTCGACGAACTCGACCACGCGCGGGACCTTGAAGGCGGCCATCTTGTCGCGCGCCCAGTCGGTGATCTCCTGCGCGCTGATTGTTTTGTGCTCTTTCAGAACAATGAAGGCCTTGACGGTCTCACCGCGATACGCGTCGCGCGCCCCGATCACGCAAGCCTCCTGGATCGCGGGGTGCGCATAGAGCATGGCTTCGACCTCCGCCGGCCAGACCTTGAAGCCGGCGCAGTTGATCATCCGCTTCAACCGGTCGGTGATGAAGAAGTAGCCCTCTTCGTCGTAATAGCCGAGGTCTCCAGTGCGGAAAAAGCGCTTGCCGTCGTGCTCGACGAAGGCCTGCGCGCTCGCCTCGGGCTGCTTCCAGTAGCCGAGGAAGACCTGCGGCCCTTGCACGATGATTTCGCCGATCTCCCCCGGTCCACATTCCCGCAGCGATTCGAAGTCGATGACCCGGGCATCCGTGTTGTAGAAGGGGATGCCGGCGCACTGGCGCTTGGGGCGATGCGGCGGGTTGATGTGCGTCGGCGCCATCGTCTCCGACAGCCCGTAGCCCTCGACGAAAGGCAGCCCGATCACTTCCTCGAGCTTGCGCGCCAGCGCCTCGGGCATCGCCGCGCCGCCGCCGCCCAGCACCCGCAGCGACGACAGGTCGTACTTCTCGAGGCTCGGATTCGACAGGAAGTCGACCAGCATGGTCGTGATCGCCGACCAGTTCGTGACGCGGGCGCGCTCGATCTGCAGGGCCGCGCAGTCGCGGTCCCAGCGCGACAGCACCACCAGCGTCGCGCCGACATGGATCGGCGAGTTCATCCCGGCCTGCATCCCCGTGACGTGGAACATGGGAAGCGCCGAGAGCACGATGCTGCGTTCCTGCGCGCCGCGCCAGTGAAGGTAAGGCACCGTGGTCGCCTGCACGCTCGCGTGGGTGTGCATGCAGCCCTTCGGCTTGCCGGTGGTGCCCGAGGTGTAGGGCATGACCGCCAGATCTTCGGGCGCAGCGAGATGCGCCCCGGGCTGCAGCTCGGCGGCAATGGCGTCGCGCCAGAGGTGAACAGGCTGTTTGAAAAGGCTTTCCTTTACGAACTGCGGCACGGGCAGATCGGTCGCTGCATGGAGATAGTCCGAATAGGTGGCGAGCACGAGGTGCTTCAGCTCGCGCAGCGGCTCGATGTGCTGGAACACGTCCTGGCCGACGATCGCCACGGCGGCACCCGAGTCCTCGACGTAGTGGCGCAGCTCTTCGGTTCGGTTCATCGGATTGACCGGCACGACGACGGCGTCGGCGCGCAGCGCTGCGTAGTAGGCGATCACGAATTGAGGGCTGTTCTGCAGGTACAGCAGCACCCGGTCGCCGCGCGCCACAGCGCAGCGCTGCTGCAGAAATCCCGCCAGGGCGTCGACCTCGCGCTTCAGCTCGGCGTAGGAAATGCGGCTGCCGTAATAATCGATCACGGCGCGCTGCGGGTGAGCCGCAGCGCGCCGCTCCAGGTTTCGATAGACGGTCTCACGCGGCAGCTCGAGCGTCCTGGGCTGGCCGGGCGGCCAGTGCGGATAGTGCCTTGTGAACATCAAACCGCGTAGCGCTTTACCGCACTTTCGTTCCAGCGCATTCCGAGGCCGGGCGCCTCGGGCACGACCACATGGCCGTCCTTCAAAGTGGGGCGGTCTT
>DASQGB010000232.1:0-2049 GCA_035632815.1 Burkholderiales bacterium
CGCCTTGAGCTGCAGCCCGTAGGGCATGCCGCCGACGAGACAGGCCGTGTATAGGCGCTGCCCGGTTCCGTAGCTATGAGTCGCCTTCTGCACCTGCATCGCCAGCTCGCGCGTGGGCGCGAGCACCAGCATGCGCGGGCCCTTGCCCGGGAGGCTCGCCGCCGTGCGCAGGCGCTGCAGCCCCGGCAGCACGAAGGCCGCCGTCTTGCCGCTCCCGGTCTGCGAGGACACCAGCAGGTCGCCGCCGGCCAGCACCGCCGGGATCGCCGCGCGCTGCACCGGCGTCGGCTCGGCATAGCCGAGCGCCGCGAGGGTCGAAAGAAGGGACGCATCCAGACCGAGCTGCGTGAAGCCCATGGCTTTTCCTTGGTTGGCGCCAAGCCTTGAACCGCTATGCCGGACCGAAGGAAAAAACTTCGACGGAACTGCGAGAGGGCGGGCGGAGCTAAAAACTGCGAGGGCGGAGTCTACCCTACTTGGGGCGTCGAAGCCCTACTTCCTGTCGCGATGCCTCGACAGCGGCACGGCGATTGCACAAAAAAACATGCGATCGGCCCGGGCCGGCGCCCCGCTGCCCGCCGATCGACTTTTTGCGGAGCAGCACATGACATTCATCCTTTGGCTCGTAATCGGCGGCGTCCTCGGCTGGCTCGCCAGCATGGTGATGAAGACCAACGATCAGCAGGGCATCATCCTCAACGTGATAGTGGGCATCGTCGGCGCTTTCCTCGGCGGGCTGCTGCTCGCCCCGCTCTTCGGCACCGGCACCATCAACCAGAGCGACTTCAGCATGGGCTCGCTCTTCGTCTCGTTCCTGGGCGCGGTGATTCTGCTCGCCATCGTCAACTTCTTCCGCCGCCGCCGCGGTATCCGCACGTAGCGCGTCTAATCGGGGTCAGAGCCCGATTTTTCTCGGTTATGCTTTATAGGGCTCTGACCCCGATTTTTTAAAGCATTGGAACGCCTCGAGCGCTTCTACAAGATCGACCAGCTCCTGAAGGATCGCAGGGCGGTTTCGTTTTCCGCCCTGCAATCCTCGCTCGGAATTTCGCCGGCGACGCTCAAGCGCGACCTGGAGTACATGCGCGAGCGCTTCAACGCGCCCATCGAATGGGACCGCGAGGCGAACGGCTACCGTTTCGGCAAGCCGCGCTCCGGCCCGCGCTACGAGCTGCCAGGCCTGTGGTTCTCAGCCGGCGAGGCCTATGCGCTGCTGAGCATGCACAAGCTCCTTGCGCAGCTCCAGCCCGGGCTGCTCGAGCCCCATGTCGCGCCGCTGCAGGAGCGCCTGCGCGCCGTGCTCGGCGGTGAGCCCGCCTGGAAGGACATCGAGAAGCGCATCCTCGTCTTCAAGCCGGAGCGCCGCGACGCTCCGGCAGAACACTTTGGCATCGTTGCCACCGCGGTGCTCAAGCGCTCGCGCCTCTGGATCCGGCACTACAACCGCAAGGACGACGTCGAGACCGAGCGCGAGATCTCGCCGCAGCGCCTGGTGCATTACCGCGACAACTGGTATGTCGACGGCTACTGCCACCTGCGCGAAGGCTTGCGCAGCTTCGCGGTCGACGCGATCCGCGCCGCGGAGCTGCGCGAGGCGCGCGCGAAGGAAATTCCGGCCGCGGAGCTCGACGAGCACCTGGGGAGCGGCTATGGCATCTTTGCCGGCCGCGAGGTGCAGTGGGCGCAGCTTCGCTTCACCCCGCAGGCGGCGCGCTGGGTGGCGGCGCAGACCTGGCACCCCAAGCAGCGCACTCGAACGGAAAAAAACGGCAGCTACGTGCTGGAGATTCCCTACGCGCACGAGCGCGAGCTGGTGATGGAGATCCTCAAGTTCGGGCGCGAGGTAGAGGTCCTCGCGCCCGAAAGCCTGCGCAGCCACGTGGCCGGCGAGCTCAGGCAGGCCGCGGGCCGCTATTCGGGAGAGTAGGCCGCGCGCCGGGCGTCAGTCGTCGCGCTGACGTCCGCCGTAGGTGGCGGCAAAGCTCGCGACGAATGCACCCATCAGCAGCGAGATGAAGAGCCACAGGGCGGCCACGGCGGAGGCCTTGC
>DASQGB010000233.1:0-6359 GCA_035632815.1 Burkholderiales bacterium
CGCAGGTAGCCCGCGTCCTTGCTTACGGTCTTGCCCGGAGAGTCGGACACCTTGGCCACCGGCTGGCCGTTGCATTCGGTCATCTTGACTACGATGTTGATCGGCTCGTAGCCCAGGTCGTTGGTGAGGTTGGTGCCGATGCCGAAGGCGGTGCGCGCGCGGCCGTGAAAGCGGCGCACGATCGCGATGGCCAGCGGGAACGACAGCTGGTCGGAGAAGATCAGCGTCTTGGTGCGCGGGTCGACGCGGTTCCTGCGGTAATGGGCGATCATCCTCTCGCCCCAGTCGAAGGGGTCGCCCGAGTCGTGCCGCGCCCCGTCGAACAGCTTGCAGAAGTACATGTCGAAGTCCTGCAGGAAGGCTTCCAGCCCGTAGGTATCGGAGAGCGCGATGCCGAGGTCGCCGCGGTATTCCTGCGCCCACTTGTCGAAGGCGAAGGTCTGCGAGTCGCGCAGGCGCGGGCCGAGCGCCTGGCAGGCCTGCATGTACTCGTGCGCCATGGTGCCCAGCGGTGTGAGGTTGTTGCGCATCGCGAACCAGACGTTCGAGGTGCCGGCGAGATACTCGGGCACCTCGCGCTTGAGCGTCTGCAGCACCTCCTCCTGCCAGTCGCGCGCGAAGCGCCGCCGCGTGCCGTAGTCCGAGATCTTGAAGTCGAGCTCGGGCTCGACCGTGCGCACCAGATCGATCTTGGCCTTGAGCCGCCGGCGGCCCTCGGCGAGGTCCGGCCGCGGCTGCGTGCGGCGAAAGTACACCTCCGAGACGATCGCGAGCACCGGGATCTCGTACAGGATGGTGTGCAGCCAGGGCCCGCGGATGGTGATCTCGATGCCGCCCGCGCCCTCGCCCGCGCCGATGCGGATGTACTTCTCGTTGAACTGGAAAAGCCCGAGGAAATCGACGAAGTCCGACTTCATGAAGCGCAGCCCGCGCAGATACGCGAGCTCCTCTTCGCGAAAGCGCAGCTCGTAGAGCTTTTTCACTTCGGCGCGGATTTCGTCCAGATGCGGCCGCAGGTCGACCCCTTCGGTGCGGCAGCGGAACCGGTACTCGGCCAGCGCGCCGGGAAAATGGTGCAGCACCACCTGCATCATGGTGAACTTGTACAGGTCGGTGTCGAGCAGCGATTGGACGATCACGCCGCGCATTGTAAGCATTACGGCACAAGGAGGCCGAAGACCTTCGCGCCGAGCAGGCGAACCGGCCGGCGGCCGGCCTCGGTGCGCTCGAGCAGCGCCACCGCCCAGGAGGCGATGATGTCGGGATCGCTGGTCGGCAGCGACAGCGTGTGGCTGCGCGTCACCGTTTCGAACTCGGCATAGCGCACCTTGATCGCCACGCTGCGTGCGACCAGCCGCTTCCCCGCGAGCCACGCGGCGTTCTCGCGCGCCATGCGCTCGATCTCGCCGCGGATCGCCTGCGGGTCGGTGAGATCCTCGCTGTAGGTGTTCTCGCTGCTCGCCGATTTCGACGGCCGGTCGGGCTCGACCGCACGCGGGTCGTCGCCGTGGGAAAGCTGCACCAGCCAGTCCGCCATGCTGCCGACAATTTTTCGCAATTCAGCGGGGTCAAAAGTTCGGACTTCTATGAGTTTCTGAATACCTGCCTGCCGCAGCTTGCGCGCGGTGACCGGCCCCACGCCCCACAAGGCCTCCACCGGCAGCTCCTGCAGAAACGCCTCGATGCGCTCGGGCGGGATCACGGTGAGGCCGTCGGGCTTGCGCCAGCCGGAGGCGATCTTGGCGAGAAACTTGTTCGGCGCGACCCCCGCCGAGGCGGTGAGGCGGGTCTCTTCACGGATCTTCGACTTGAGTGTTACGGCGACGCTGCGGGCGAGAGGCTCTCCCCACAGATTCTCGGTGACGTCGAGGTAGGCCTCGTCGAGCGACAGCGGCTCGACCAGCGGCGTGCAGGAGCGCAGGATCGCCATGACCTGCTGCGAGGCGGCGCGGTAGCGCTCGAAGTCGGGCCGCACGATGAGGAGCTGCGGGCACAGGCGCACCGCCCGCGCCATCGGCATGGCGGAGCGCACGCCGAAGGCGCGCGCCTCGTAGCTTGCCGCCGCCACCACGCCGCGCTCGCCCGGCTGCCCGCCCACCGCCACCGGCTTGCCGCGGAGCCGCCCGTCGTCGCGCTGCTCGACCGACGCGTAGAAGGCGTCCATGTCCAAATGGACAATCTTCTTCATACTGTATATATTGCCACTATATGGAAACCCTTACCGACCGGCAATCCGAAATACTGCGGCTGATCCGCGAGCTCACCGAGGTTTCGGGCTATCCGCCCACCCGCGCCGAGATCGCCGAGAGAATGGGCTTTCGCTCGGTGAACGCCGCCGAGCAGCACCTGCGCGCACTCGAGAAGAAAGGCGCGATCGAGATCTCCTCGGGCATGTCGCGCGGCATCCGCGTGCTCGACGGCCGCACGGCGGGGCGCACGGGCCGCCTGCTCGAGTTGCCGGTGGTCGGTCGCGTCGCGGCGGGCAGCCCGATCCTCGCCGAGGAGCACCTGCAGGGCCGCTACCAGATCGATCCCAACCTGTTCACGCCGCGCGCGGACTACCTGCTGCGCGTGCGCGGCCTGTCCATGCGCGACGCCGGCATCCTCGAGGGCGATCTGCTCGCCGTGCACAAGACGCAGGAAGCGCGCAGCGGCCAGATCGTGGTCGCGCGCCTTGCCGACGAGGTGACGGTGAAGCGCTTCCGCCGCCGCGGCCAGACGGTGCAGCTCGAGCCGGAGAATCCGGACTTCGAGACCATCGAGGTCGACCTGCGCAGCGAAGCCCTGACCATCGAGGGCGTCGCCGTGGGCGTGATCCGCAACGGCAAGGGTTTTTGACCGCCGGGAACCTGCCTCCTCTTGGTGTACTAAAATGGCGCAGGACTTCAACCCTGCGCCGATGAATCACACCAGCACCGCCAACGGAGCCGCAGCCGCGCTGTCCGCGGCCCGCAGCGCCGCCGCCGAAATCCGCGAGCGCGCCGACCCGCGCGTGGTCCTCGCCGACCGCGTCGACCATCTTTACGGCCAGATGTGGCTCGGGCTGCTGACGACCTTCGTCATCGGCGGCATCGCCACCTTCGAGTTCCTCGACCAGCGGCTGAAAGAGCTGGTGCTGTTCTGGTGGGGCCTCGTGCTGCTGGTGACCGCGGCGAGCGGCGGCCTGCTCTACGCCTACCGCAAGAGCGCCGAGCGGGCCCAGGAGCCCGAGCAGTGGCTGCGCTGGCTCGCCATCGCCGCGCTAGCCATGGGCGCCAACTGGGGCTTTGCCGGCGCGGTGTTCTTCCCCTCGCACACCGACGAGCAGCAGGTATTCCTCGCCTTCCTGCTCGCCGGCATGATGTCCGCCGGGATCCCGGTCTATGCGGCCTCGTGGCCGATCTTCGCGCTCTATGCGGCGGGCATCGTGGTGCCGTTCACCTACGTGCTCGCGACCTTCGGCAACCGCCTTTTCACCGAGCTCGCGCTGCTGGTGCCGATGTTCTACGTCATCAACGTCGGGGTCGCCTACCGCCTCACGCAGGTGTTCCATTCCGGCTACCGGCTGCGCCACGCCTACGGCAGGCTGACCGAGGATTACAGCGTGCTCAACCAGCGCCTCGAGCGCCAGCTGGTCGAGCTCGAGGAGGCCCGGCGCCAGGTCGAGGCGAGCGGGCGCAAGCTCGCCCTCTTCGCCGAGCGCGCGCCGATCGCGGTGCTCGAGCTCGACCCGCAGGGGATCGTCACCGAGGTCAACCACGCCGCCGAGCTCTTGTTCGGCTACGCCGCGAGCGAGCTCGTCGGCGGGCACGTCAAGCGCCTGGTGCTGCCGAGATTCCACGCCGATTTCGACGCGCAGTGGGCGCACATGGGGTCCACGCGCGAGTCGATCTCGGGAGTCAAGGTGCGCAACCCGCGGCGCGACGGCATCGATCTGATCTGCGAATGGACCGTGACGCCGCTGGTGAATTCCGAGGGCGGGCTGATCGGGGTCATCGCGCAGGGCCGCGACGTCACGGCGCAGCTCGAGGCCGAGCGCATGAAGAAGGAGTTCACCTCGACCCTGAGCCACGAGCTGCGCACCCCGCTCACCTCGATCATCGGCTCGCTGCAGCTCATCAACACCGGCGTGATGGGCGAGGTGCCGAAGGACGTGGGCGAGCTGACCGCGGTCGCCGAGAGGAACGGCCAGCGCCTGCTCGATCTCATCAACGACATCCTCGACATCGAGAAGATCGAATCGGGCAAGCTTACCCTGGCGCCCGAGGTGTTCGGCATGGACGAGCTGGTGCGCGAGGCGATGGAGCTGAACAAGGGCTTCGCCGACCGCTTCAAGGTGCGCTTCGAGTCGAACGGCGAGCTGCCCGCGCATGTGGTGAACGCCGATCGCAAGCGCCTGCTGCAAGTCATGACCAACCTGCTGTCGAACGCGGCCAAGTTCTCGCCCGAGGGCGGGGTGGTGGAGATCCTCACCGGGCCCGCCGGCGCCGGCCTGCGCATCGCGGTGCAGGACCGCGGTCCGGGCATCCCGGAGGCCTTCCGCAGCCGCATGTTCGGCCGCTTCACGCAGGCCGACTCGACCAGCTCGCGGCAGAAGGGCGGCACGGGCCTCGGCCTCGCGATCTGCAAGCGGCTGGTCGAGCTGATGCACGGCCGCATCGGCTTCGAGGATCGCGCCGGCGGCGGCTCGACCTTCTGGTTCGAGCTGCCGCGCCACCACAAGGGGAGCTAATGCCCGACCGGCCGCTGAACCGCATTTGCTACGTCGAGGACGACGAGGACATCCAGCGCATCGTGCGCATGTCGCTCGAGCGCGTCGGCAAGATGACCGTCGAGGTCGTCGGCGACCCGACCGCGGCGATCGAGGCGATGACCTCCTTCCGCCCCGACCTGGTGATGCTCGACTGGATGATGCCCGCCATGGACGGGCCGACCCTCTTCCGGCAGATGAAGCTGCGCCCCGAGACGAGGTCCCTGCCGGTGGTCTTCATTACCGCCAAGGCGGCGCAGCGCGACCTCGACGAGCTCGCCGCCCTGGGCGCCGCGGGCACCATCTCCAAGCCCTTTTCCCCCAAGGACCTGCCCGACCAGCTGCGCGCAATCTGGAAAAAGCTGCCCTAGGATTCGTTCACATCGCCCGTTCGGGCAAACAAACCACTACAACCCGGCGGTGCAATTTCAAAGGCTCGCCGTGCTTCGTGCACCACTTCACCGTCGATTCGTGACACGCACACCGCCCGGGGGGCAGCTTGTTGGGCGCCAGCGCCCGAAACAGTCCAGCGGTCGGAACCAGTCGCGCAAGGGAGCTAAGCTGTTGGTGGACTCGCATGGTCGTCAGGGTTGGTCGTCGAAAGGGTAAGAGGCCACGTAGTCGGCGATTACGAGGGTCTGGACATCTAATGAAGTGTTGAGACCGGGCAGTGGCACCGCCAGGGAAACCACTGCGGCCGAGAGCACCGCAACGGTCGGCGTCAGCAGGGCCAGGAAGATCAGGTGCTCCGTAAGTTTCATCGTCCGCTCCTCAGGTTGCCCGTCAGGCTACTGGCCACGGCCGGGGCCGGTCAGCGAACCACGCCACTACCCCACGGGTGAATATTCACCCAGCCGGGCATACGGCTTGCTAAAACGCCTTAAGAAGCGTCGCTAATGCAGCTTTTGCGTGCCGTCGACCCCGGGGCAGCTGGCGCGCGACCAGCTGCGCGCAACTGGAAGAAACTGCCCTAGGGATGCCACTCCGGTTTTATTTTTAACGAATCGCGTCAGGGTTGATCGGCGGCCGAGAGCACCGCAACCGTGCGGGCGTCAGCAGGGCCAGGAGGTTAGTGCGGCCCGATCCCGAGGATGCGATTCGCCGATCCGTAAGGCGCGCCCGGCGACGGGATAAAATCGCTGGCGCATGCGCTATAAAGTCGAACTGCTTGCCGGATACCTCAAGGCCGAGCTGCTGGATCGTGAGACTGCGGAAGAGACTCGCGAGTTTTGGGACGCCGTTCTCCAGGCGATGCGTCAGCACGACGTAACGCGGGTGCTCATTTCGGTGCGATCGTCCCGCGCCATATTTGGAGTGGAGCAGTACGGCCTTTCGGATGCAATGGCACAGCTTGCGACGATGGACCAAGCTAAAGTAGCGATGATTTCGGATTCCGGAGACTCGGCGAGCTCGCACGGTTACGTCGAGAGGCTGGCCCGTCAGCGCGGACTGCGTTTCAAGGCATTCCGTGATGAGCCAGCGGCAGCCGATTGGCTTCTGAGCCCTAGGCCATAGCTCGGGTCTCTCGGTCCTTTCTTCTTAGCTTCCTCTATTGAAGGTCCGGCCATGGCGACGAATAACGGTCCCGACATGCAGGCGATCAAACGCTTGATCGGCGCGCATTTCAACG
>DASQGB010000234.1:0-4619 GCA_035632815.1 Burkholderiales bacterium
GAGCCATTGCGCGTCGGTGTAGGGCTTGGTGACGCGCGGCGCCTCGCGCACCCGCTCTATGCGCATCTCGTGGCTGAATTCCACCTCGCATTTCTCGCTAAGGCCTGTCACCGGCGCGGCACTTGAGGGCTCGGGCGTGCAGGCGAGCGGGATGTGGCCTTCGCCCGCCATCAGCCCGGAAGTCGCATCCAGCCCTACCCAGCCGGCACCCGGCAGGAACGCCTCGCACCACGCATGCAGGTCGGTGAAATCGAATTGCGTGCCCGACGGACCCTCCAGCGACGGCACATCGGGTTTCAGCTGAATGAGGTATCCGGAGACGAAGCGCGCGGCGATCCCCAGGTGGCGCAGCAGCTGCACCAGCAGCCAGCCCGAGTCGCGGCACGAGCCGCTCGCCTGCTCCAGGGTTTCCTCGGGCGACTGCACGCCGGCTTCCATGCGGATGAGATAGCGGATGTCCTTGGCGAGCTGGCCGTTCAGCTGCATCAGGAAATCCACCGTGCGCTTGGGCTCGCGCGGGATTTCGTCGAGGTAAGCCTTGAACAGCGGCGTAAGCGGAATCTTGTTTAAATAACTGCCCAGCTCATAAAGCTGCGCATCGTCGTACTCGAACGGAAACTTCTCCGCGTAGGGCTCGAGGAAGAAATCGAACGGGTTGATGACCGACATCTCGGCGACCAGGTCGACCTCGATGCGCAGCTCCCGCGTCTTGTCCGGAAACACAAAGCGCGCCAGCCAGTTCGACTGGGGGTCCTGCTGCCAGTTTACGAAGTGCTTCTGCGGCGCGACTTTCAGCGAGTACGCATGGATCGGGGTTCGCGCGTGCGGCGCCGGCCGCAGCCGCACCACCTGCGGGCTCAGAGCGACGGGCCGATCGTACCGGTAATGAGTGACGTGGTTTACGGCGACGTGGATCGTCATGGCGCGGTATGGACGCTCATTGCTGGGCTCATTGCTGCGAATTGGCTTCGACGTGCGCCTGGGCAATCAGCGTTTCGTTGCCGCCGCCGACGCGCACGCCGCGCACGGGACAGGCGTCAAGGTAGTCAGCGCCGACGGCGATCTTGATGTGCGCCTCGCCGATGGGCTTGTCGTGCGCGATGTCGAAGCTGCGCCAGCGGTCGACGACCCAGGCCTCTGTCCAGGCGTGGATCGCGATTCCATGGTTGGCTTTTTTTTCCGTGAAATACATATATCCGGAGACGTAGCGCGCGGGCACGCCGAGGTGGCGGCAGCAGGCGATGAAAGCGTGCGAGGCGTCCGCAGCCGAGCCGCCGGGGGCCTTCGTGTGGATCGCCGCGGCGAGCTCGCGCAAGCCGGAAAGCGTCCCGGCGCCGCGCCGGAATTTTTCGGCGAAGGCGCCGAGTGCCTGGTCGGCGCGCGTCAGGCCGGTCGGGCGCAGGAACAGGAGCGGCGAGAGCGGCGCGCCGGTGAAATCGGATGGCTCGTCCAGCGTAGGTGAGGTCTCGACGGTGCCTTCGGCCTCGATGGCGATTTCGGTTACCGGCTTGTCGATCGTCAGGACGTGGAGCACGTTGCCGTAGCCGTCGGTCGTGCGCATCGCCTGCCCGGGCGTGTCGAGCTTCCAGTCGAGCACCTTCTGGCGCGCGGTGTCGCGCGGCGTGAGGCGCAGGTATTGCGTCGACAGCCGCACCGGCGAGTCGTACGCGTAATTGAACTCGTGCGTGATGGAGAGCTTCACACTGCCCCCAGATAAGCGCGCTGGACGCGGCTGCCGAGCTCGCCGATATCGGCAAGCACCTCGGTCAGGTACTCGTGCAGCCCGCTCTGGAACACCTCTTCGATGTCGGCGTAGCTGAGCCGCGCATGCAGTTCGTAGGCGAGGCGCTTGGCTGACTGGCCACCCTGGCCGCGGATGCGGTCCATCGCTTCGATGATCAGCTCGAAGCAGCCGGCGAGCGAGCGCGGCATCCTGCGCTCGAGGATCAGCAGCTGCGCCACCTTGATCGGAAAGATCTGGTCGCGGTAGAGCTGGCGGTAGGTCTCGTAAGCGGACACGGAGCGCAGCAGCGCGGTCCACTGGTAGTAGTCGAGCGCGCCGCCCACATCCTCCACCGAAGGCAGCAGGATGTGGTACTTCACGTCGAGGATGCGCGCGGTGTTGTCGGCACGCTCCAGGAAAGTCCCCAGGCGCGAGAAATTGAACGCCTCGCCGCGCACGATGGTGCCGTAGGTGACGCCGCGGAACAAATGCGAGCGCTCCTTCACCCAGTCGAAGAACTGCGTGGCGCCCGCGCCGGTGACCCGGCCGCGCGGGATCGCGCGCATCTCGATCCAGGTGGCATTGAGCGTCTCCCACATCTCGGAGGTGATCTGCCAGCGCACCGCGTGCGCGTTCTCGCGGGCCCACTTGAGGCAGGAGTAGATCGACGACGGATTCTTCTCGTCGAGCGCCATGAACTCGATCAGCGCGGGAAGCGTGAGCTTGTCGTGGCGCTCCTTGTACGCCGCCTCGGTCTCGGTGATGGACAGCGGCGCGAGCAGGTTCTGCTCCTGCAAGTCGCCGGTGTCGAGCAGCACCAGGTTGGAGGTGACGCCCAGAATGCGCGCCATGTTCTCCGCACGCTCCATCTGGCGGCTCATCCAGAAAATCCGGTCCGCGACTCTAGCGAGCATGAATGAAAGAAAAAGGGGTCAGAGCAATTTTCTTCTTATCCCGGCAACGGTACGAATGCTCACGTTTCATGAAAATTGCTCTGACCCCTTTTTCAGTCTACGACCCAGGTGTCTTTCGTGCCCCCGCCCTGCGAAGAATTGACCACGAGAGAGCCTTCCCTCAGCGCGACGCGCGTCAGGCCGCCCGACACCAGCCTCACGTCCTTGCCCGCCAACACGTAAGGACGCAGGTCGACGTGCCGCGGCGCCATGCCCTCCTCGACGAACGTCGGGCAGGTGG
Source organism: Burkholderiales bacterium (assembly GCA_035632815.1). Lineage (GTDB taxonomy): Bacteria > Pseudomonadota > Gammaproteobacteria > Burkholderiales > SG8-39 > SCGC-AG-212-J23. The sequence goes on from DASQGB010000234.1 coordinate 2,918, forward strand.
AAAGCGACAACGTCGGCTGCGCGATGTAATTGGCCGGATTGGCCTTGATGCGCGCCCGGAACGACTCGATCTCGGCCTTCTTGGCCGCGGGGCCGATCAGCATGCCGTAGCCGCCGGAGCCCTGCACCTCCTTGACTACCAATTCATTCATTTTCTCCAAAACATACTCGAGGTCCTCGGGCCGCTTGCATTGCCAGGTGGGCACGTTCTCGAGGACCGGCTCCTCGCCGAGGTAGAAGCGGATCATCTCCGGCACGTACGGATAAGTGGACTTGTCGTCCGCGACGCCGGTGCCGATGGCGTTGGCGAGCGCGACGTTGCCCGCGCGGTAGACCGACAGCAGCCCCGGCACGCCGAGCAGCGAGTCCTGGCGAAACGCGAGCGGGTCGAGGAACACGTCGTCTACGCGGCGGTAGATCACGTCGACTCGCTGCGGCCCGCTGGTAGTGCGCATGTGGACGAAGCCGTCCTTCACGAACAGATCCGGCCCCTCCACCAGCTCGACGCCCATCTGCTGCGCGAGGAACGTGTGCTCGAAATAGGCGCTGTTGTATTGGCCCGGCGTGAGCACCGCGACGACCGGGTCGTGCGCCGCCGGCGGCGCCGCCGCGCGCAGCGTCTCGAGCAGCAGGCCCGGGTAGTGCTCGACGGGATGCACGTGCTGGCGGGCGAACAGCTCGGGAAACAGGCGCATCATCATCTTGCGGTTCTCGATCATGTACGACACGCCCGAGGGGGTGCGCAGGTTGTCTTCGAGCACGTAGTACTTGCCGTCGTCATGGCGGATCAGATCGATGCCGGCAACGTGCGAGTACACGCGGTTCGGCAACTCGAGGCCGAGCATCGAAACCTGGTAGGCCTCATTGCTGAGAACCTGCTCGGCCGGAATCACGCCTGCCTTGAGGATCTCCTGGCCGTGGTAGATGTCGTGCAGGAACCGGTTCAGCGCGCTTACGCGCTGACGCAGCCCGCGCGCGAGCTCGTCCCACTCGGTCTTCGGAATGACGCGCGGAATCGTGTCGAACGGGATCAGGCGCTCGGCGCCCGCAGCGTCACCGTAAACCGCGAAAGTGATGCCGACGCGATGGAACAGGAGATCGGCTTCCCGGCGCTTCTCGGCCACGCGCTCTGCCGGCGTTTCCGCGAGCCAATCGGCGAGCGCGCGGAAATGCGGACGCACCTCGCCGTTTGCCAGACGCATCTCGTCGTAGTGCACGCCAAAAGCATACGGCATCCGCGCCGCGAAGCGGCGCGCACCGCTTTAGGGCGTCAGGGCTGCGAGTCGGGCTTTTTTGGTGCCTTCGTCCCGCACAGCATGTCGAGATAGGCGCGCGGCGAGAAGCCGGTGCGCAGCCGGAACAGATCAGCTCAGTAAGCCAGCCAGCGGGGCCGTTTCGCCGAGATCACCCGGGTATTGACCCCGACCCAGTTGAGCCCGCCGAAAAGCCGGCCGTGCTCGATCTTGACGCAGCGGTCCATGATTGCCTCCAGCCCGGCAGCGCGCGCCTTGGCCGCGGCGGCCTCGTTCTTCACCCCGAGCTGCTGCCAGAGGACCCTGGCACCGATAGCGACGGCCTCCTCCGCGATCGGCATGACGTCCTGCGTCTTGCGGAACACGTCGACCAAGTCCACCTTTTCCGGGATTTCGCGCAGGGAGGCATAGCATTTCTCGCCGAGGATCTCGCGGTATTTCGGGTTCACC
>DASQGB010000235.1:0-6155 GCA_035632815.1 Burkholderiales bacterium
AAGCCGCTGCCCGCCGGCGTGCACCGCGGCATCGCGGTGACCGAGGCCTACGGCAGCTACACCGCCGTGGTCGCCGAGCTCGCGGTGAGCGGCAAGGGCGAGATCGACATCAAGCGCCTGGTGCTCGGCATCGACTCGGGCACCATGGTGAATCCAGACAACGTCGTCGCGCAGATGCAGGGCAGCGCGGTGTTCATGCTGACGGCGATGTTCTGGGGCGAGATCACCATCAAGGACGGCCGCGTCGAGCAGTCGAACTTCCACGACCACCGCATGATGCGCCTGCGGGAGATGCCCAAGGTCGAGGTGGTGATGGCGCCCTCGGGCGGCTTCTGGGGCGGCATCGGCGAGCCCGGGCAGGCCTCGATCGCGCCGGCGGTCTGCAACGCGATCTTCGCCGCTACCGGCCGGCGCATCCGCGCGCTGCCTCTCAAGAATCACGGCTTCGAAATCGCATGAAACGACGTCGATTTTTTGCAATTGCACTTGGTTTTCCATTGGCAGTAAAAGCGGCTACCCCTCAACGCGGCCGGGTGAAGCTCGAGCTGCCGCTGCTCGCCGACAACGGTAACTCGGTGCCGATGAAGGTGACAGTGCAAAGCCCGATGACCGAGGCCGACCACGTGAAGAGCATCCACCTCCTCTCCGATCGCAATCCGGAGCGCGAGATGGCGGTGTTCCACCTCGGTCTGCGCGCCGGCGTCGCCGAGGTGAGCTCGCGCGTGCGCCTGGCCGGCAGCCAGACCGTGACCGCGCTCGCGCACATGTCGGACGGCTCGGTATGGATGGACTCGGCCGAAGTGACCGTGACCCTGTCGGCCTGCCTGGACCAGAGCACCTGACATGCTGGCGCGCATCCAGTTGCCGAAAGAGGCGAAGCGCGGCGAGGTGATCCGCGTCGGGGTGCTGATCCAGCACCCGATGGAGACCGGATACCGCACCGACGCCGAGGGCCGCAAGATCCCGAAGAATGCGATCCGCTCGCTCAGCTGCCGCTACAACGGCGTCGAGGTGTTCCGCGCCGAGATGTCGCCCGGCATCGCGGCGAATCCTTACCTCCAGTTTCCGACCCGGGCGCAGGCGAGCGGCGAATTCGAGTTCACCTGGGTCGACGACTCGGGCCAGCGCGGCAGCGCGAAAGAGACGATCAGCGTCAGCTAACGGAGGTTTCGGCCCTTTACTTTCCGATTGGGAAGTGAGGTCTTGTCGGTGAGCGCCGCGCCCACCGCCGCGACGATGCCTGCGGCGTCGTACGGCTTGCGAATATGCGCCGTGAAGCCGGCCTCCCGGGTGCGCGTGTAGTCCGCTTCGCTCGCGAAGCCCGACATGGCGAGGACGGGCGGATGGACCGGCGAAGCTCCGCGCTGCAGCTCGCGCATGAACTCGTAGCCGTCCATGTTGGGCATGCGCAGATCGCATAACACCAGGTCGGGGTCGGCGTCCTGAATCATGTCCAGCGCTTCGCGGCCGTCGCGGGCGACGGAAACCTGCGCGCCGAGATTCTCGAGAAGGATTCGCAGGGATTCGCGCGTGTCCTCGGAATCCTCGACCACGAGGATAGAATGCCCAGCCAGCGTCGACGCGGAAGGCTCTTTGACGGGCAATGCCGCGGCATCGAGATCGGGTATCTGGGCCGCGAGGGGGAGACGGATCGAGACGACGGTGCCGCGGCCAGTGCCGGCGCTCGCCACGCTCACCGTTCCCTTGTGAAGCTCGGTCAGCTTTTTCACCAGGGACAGACCGATGCCGAGGCCCTCGTGTTCCCGGCGCGTTCCCTGCTCCTGCTGCCGGAAGATGTCGAACACGAAGGGCAGGAACTCGGGCGCGATTCCCACCCCCGTGTCCGTGACGACGATCAGCGCGTTGTACGCCTCGCGGCTGAGCGTCACGCGGATGCTGCCGCCGGCGGGCGTGAACTTCACGGCATTCGAGATCACGTTCCTGAAGACCTGCTGCAGCCGTCCGGCATCGCCATCGACGAGCAAGGGCTCTGCCGCGCCGACGATTTCCAGGCGGACCGACTTCTTGTCGATAGCGTGGGCGCTCGTTTCCACGGCAGGGCGGATCAGCGCCTGCAAGTTGAGGATCTCGAGATCGAGCCTGATCGTGCCGTGCGAGATGCGGTTCATGTCGAGCAGATCGTCGATCATCCGGCTCTGCAGGAAGGCGTTGCGCTCGATCGCCTCGGCGGCGCGGTGCACCTGTTCCAGGTTGTCGGTGTGCTTCAGGACGCTCGCCCAGCCGGCGATCGGCGCGAGCGGGGTGCGCAGCTCGTGCGACAGCACCGCCATGAATTCGTCCTTCGCAGCGGACGCCGCCTGCAGCTTGACCACCGCGTCTTCGTATTGCCGGGTCCGATAGTTCTCCCGCAGCAGCGCGTCGCCGAGCACCTGGAGCAGCTCGCCGTACAGCATCAGGCGCCGTTCGGGCACCGGCACCTGCCGCCGCGCGATGGTCCAAAGCGATTCGAAAGGCACCCCCGCGGATTTGGCCCAGCGCTGGACCGCGGCCACCTGGGAGAAGCCGGCGAACGCGTACCCCGCCACCGCGGCGCCCACGATCGCGCCTTCGAGTACCAGCGAGGCGCCGACAACCGCCAAACCGTGGGATTCAGCGGCGACTACTGCCGGTCGAAGACTGGTTTGACTCAGGCAGCGGCGGGCGCATTCGGCGAACAGGCCGGGCTCGAAGCCGTATTTCAGAAACAACTGCACGAGCGGCGTGGGATGTACCGTGCTGAGGGTCACTTGCCGCTCTAACCCGAACAGCTCCACCGTCAGCCCGGTGACCTCGGTGTATTTGTCCAGTGCCGGTTGCCAGAGATCCGAGCTGAACAGGCTGTGCACGCGACTCCCTATTCTTCCTTTTCCCTTGGCGTACTGCGCTCAGGCGAACGCGAGATCAGGCTGCGATAGCCGGAGAAGGCCACCTTGGCATCCGACAGCTCGCGCGGCAGCACGCGCATGCCCTTGCCTTCCACGACCTCGCACTCATGGGTCGTGCGAATGACCGGGTTCGCCCGCATCTTGCCCACCGTCAGCCCGAGCCGGAAGGTGTCGCCGAGCTCGATGAAATTCATCAGGAGGATGTTGTCGACCAGCGAGGCCATGGCGAACTCCCCCATCATGGAGGACATGCCGAGCATCTCCGGGTTCTCGTGGTTATAGACGGCCGCGATCTGGTGCTCCTTCATCAGCGCGACCAGCGCATGAAAGAAGTCGCGGAACAAGCGGTTCCGCGTGCCCAGGCTAAAGCCGTAGGTGGACAGGCTGTCGATCACTACGCGCTTTGGCTTGAACTCCTCCACGATCCGTTCGATCTTGTGGAAGTGGTAGTCGATCTCGATTTCCTGCGGCGAGTCGTAGACCAGGCGCACGATGCCGCGATCGATGTCCGGCTGCAGCTCGATGCCGATCCTCGAAGCATTGCGCAGCAACTGGGGCACCTGCTCGTCGAGCGACAGCATCAGGCTGTGCTCGCCGCGCCGCGCGCCTTCGGCGATGAAGTGCAGCGCCATGACGCTCTTGCCGACGCCCGACATCCCGGCCACCACCGTCGTGCTGCCGAGGAAGTAGCCGCCATTGACCAGCGCGTCGAGCCCGGGTATGCCGGTCGTCACCCGCGTCCTCGGGTCGAACGCCGCCGCGCGGTCGCGGCTCCCCGTGCGCGGCGCCTGCACGCGCCGGTACACCTCGATTCCCTGTCCATCGACGATCGTGAGGGAATGGCGCCCCATCTGGAATTGGTGCCCGCGCGACTTCACGATCTCGATCGACCGGGCCGCGGCGCGCTGCATGTCCTCCAGCCTGAGCCGGATGACCGTATCGGCGATCGATTCCTCGTGCAGCGAGGCAAAATCGGGGTTCTGCGCGGCCGCCTCCAGCGCCAGGACGGCGGTCATGTTCTCGCGCTGCAGGCCCTGCACCAGAATCTGGAAGGTCTCGCGGGAATCCTGTACCTCGCCGATCGGCAGCAGGCCCGCGGCGCCGTCGATGAAGATTCGCCGGGCGCCGATCTTGTTCGCTTCTTCGAGGAGCAGGCTGTCCGCCTGCTGCAGCTCCTGCCGGAAGACGTCGCGCGTCGTGTAGATGACCTTCAGCATCTGGCTGCGTTCCAGCGCCGCCAGGTCCCAGCCGAGGCTGGCGGCGTCGCGCGCCAGCTTGTCGGGCGACAGCTCGAACAGCACGATGATGCCGGGCTCGCCGAGCTCCTTGGCGCCGCGGTACACTATCTCGGTCCCCAGCGTCGTCTTGCCGGTGCCGATGGCGCCCTCGAGCAGGATGACGTTGCCGCGCGGAACTCCGCCGTCGAGAATGGCGTCGAGCCCGCGGATGCCGGTCTTGACGCGGTCGGATTCGGGTATGGCCATCGTCGGGTCTCCCTTGCGGTCAGGCGATCTTGGCGTGATCGGGCGCGGCGCCTAACAGCCGCAGCGCCTCAATCCGGCCCTGACGCGTGGCAGCGATCTGCAGAAACGACGACACTTGGCCGCCGGGAAGGCCGTGCAGCTCCAGGATGTAGAGCCGCGCAGCTTGAGAGGGATTCTTCGAGCGGGTCAGCAGGCCGGCCTCGATCAGCCCGTCGAGCGACGTTGCCACCCGCTCGCGCTCGTGTCCGAGGTAGGCGACGAGTTGCTCGACGGTCAGCAGCGCGCTGGGATGCCGGTAGAAGAACAGCAACAGATCGAGATCGCAGGCGTTGCGGATGCCGGGGATGCGATCTAGCATCGACCGCAGGTCGTCTTGTGTGCCCAAGGACATATCCTACCCCCTTCCCAAAGCAAGGCATACTTGAGTTTCATGGGTGAATCGAACTCCTTAATCTCGCGAACAATTGTCGTGGTCGACGACCACGATGATACCCGCGCGTTCATGCAAGCCGCGCTCGAAGGAGCGGGCTACGACGTGCGGATCACATCGGACGGCGCGCAGGCGCTCGCTCTGCTCGGCGAGCGGCACGCCGATCTGCTCATCACCGATATCTTCATGCCGCGACAGGAAGGATTCGAGACCATCTCGCGCTGCAAAGCGGAATTTCCGCAGACCAGGATCATCGTCATGTCGGCCGGCACCATACCCGGCATGGCGCACGACTTCCTCGCCACGGCGGCGCACCTTCGAATTGGTGCGACGCTGCGCAAGCCGTTCACCGTGGAGCAGCTCCTCGACACCGTGCGCAGGGTATTGAGCAAATAATCGGGGTCAGAGCCCGATTTTCCGGCAGCGGCGCGATTCAAGCCGGCAGCTCGATCATAAAACTCTTGCGATCCCGCTAGGGGTTTAGCATAATCGTTGCATGCCCTCGCTCGTGTCATCGGCCGAGTTCGCCCGCGCGCGCAAGCTTTCGGAGCAGCGCGTGCGCCAGTTGCTCGCGGCCGGGAAGGTCGAGGGCGCGATTCGCATCGGCGCGCGCTGGGCCATCCCGGCCGACGCCGAGATCCGGCGTACCCCCGCCGGCCGCCCGCCGCGCGCACGCTCCAGCGTCCTCAGGCAGGCCGCCCGCGCCTGCGAGACCGCCCTCGCCAGAGCGGGAGTCCGCGCCCTCGTGGTCGGGTCGCTGGCTTATGGCGGCGTGCGGCCGGAGTCGGACCTCGATCTGCTGATCGTTTCCTACCCGGGGAAGAAATGGGGCGAGGTCAGCTCGATCGCAGCGGAGGCCGCACGGCCTCATGGCGTTCCTGTGGACGTGATCTTCGCGGACACTCTTCCGCCCGCGGTGCGGCAGGCGATGCTGAAGGACGCGCGCCGTGCCAGCCTCCTTTAGGGACCAGCTCGCCATCGTCGAGGAATTGCTGCGCGAGGTAGAGCGCATGGAGGAGGGCGAGAAGCGCGTTTCGCGCTCGCCGCGGCGCGGCGGCTACGAGCGCGAGCTGCGGCTTGCGGGTCTCGCCCAGCGCGTCGCGCAGGCCTACACCATCATCGAAGGAGTGCTCTCCTACGTCGCCCGGCGCATCGACCGCGCTCCGGTGACGGGCGAGGACTGGCACAAGAAACTCATCGCGAGATGCGCGCAGTCCTTCGATGACCCGAAACGGCCGGCCGTCGTATCGGCGGCGCTCGCCAGGGACCTTCTCGATCTGTGCGAATTCAGGCACGTGGTGCGCAACATTTATCCGACGCGTCTGGATGAATCCAAGGTGCGCGAGAACCTGGAGC
>DASQGB010000236.1:0-2844 GCA_035632815.1 Burkholderiales bacterium
TGTAGCGGCTTTCCTTTTAGGCTGTGTGCACCCCTTTTTGGAGGAGCGGCCCACATGGCCCCCAGGCAAGTTGCAGCACTCGTCGCGCTGCTGTGCGCGGCGACCCCCGGTCTCGCGCTCGAGCCCGCGAACACCGGAAGCAGCACCATGTTCTACATGAGCATCCCGCTCGACGCGCGATCGGTGAAGGAGCAGATGCCGGCCTTCGGCCTTTCGATCCAGGGCCGCCACCAGCAGCAGCTGGTGAACGTCGATACGCGGACGTTCAACTTCCTGGGGCTCGGCGGCCTCGAGGCGAAATGGCTGATCGCCGGCGGCGCCGCGGTGTTCGCCGCCGTGGCCGTAGGCAGGAAGGACAAGGGCCGGCAGGCGGAGTTCGAGGCGGCGCAGCAGCAGCAAGCGCAGGCACAAGCGCAGCCGAATTCGCCGCACTGCCCGCCCGTCAGTCGCTGCCACCAGTAAGCACGGGCCACCCGTGCGCTAGACTCACCGGGTGGCGTTCGATCCCCACGTCCCCCAAATTGCGGGGGTGATCCAGCTCGCGATCGCCCCCGTTTTCATGCTGACGGCGGTGGGGACGGTGATCGGCGCGCTCAACATCCGCCTGGGCCGCGCGGTGGACCGGCGCCGCGAGCTCGAGGAGCGGCTGCACACCATGTCCGAGGCCGAGCTGCCCTCGGCGCAGGAGGAGCTGGCCACGATTGCGCGCCGCATCCGCTTCGTCTACCTTTCGATCGTCTTCGCCGTCATTTCGGCCCTGTTCACCGCACTGCTCATCGCCGGCGCCTTCGTCGGGGCGTTCGTGCGCACCGACCTGTCCTTCACCATCGCCGGCATGTTCATCTGCGCCATGCTGGCGCTGATCGTCTGCCTGCTGCTGTTCCTGAGGGAGATCTTCCTTGCGGTCTCGACCCCGCGCCACGTGGCGCGGTAATATGAATTCGTCAGAGGAGGCAGGCCAGTGTCCAATTCCATCAAACGCATAAGGACCATGGCGCTCGTGGGCCAGGCGGGGGTCGGCAAGACCACGCTGGCCGAGGCGCTGCTCGCGAAAGCGGGGGTAATCCCCGCCGCAGGCAGCGTCGAGCGCGGCACCACCGTGTGCGATTACACCCCGCTCGAGAAACAGCTGCAGCATTCCCTCAAGCTCGCCGTCGCCAGCTTCGATACCAAAGATACCCGGGTGCATCTGCTCGACACGCCGGGCTACCCGGATTTCCTCGGCCATGCGCTGCCGGCCCTGGCGGCGGTGGAAACCGCAGCCATCGTCATCAATGCGCAGAACGGCATCGAGATGATGACCGGGCGCTTCATGCAGTGGGCGGGCAAGCGCGGCCTCGACCGGCTGATCATCGTCAACCGCATCGACGCCGACAACGTCGACCTGGAGGAGCTGCTCAGCCGCATCCAGCAGGCCTTCGGCAAGGAATGCCTGCCGCTCAACCTGCCGGCGGGCAACCGCAGCAAGGTCTCCGACTGTTTCTTCGCGCCCTCCGGCGAAGCGGATTTCTCCTCGGTCGAGGAAGCGCATCGCCAGCTTGTCGACCAGGTCGTCGAGGTCGACGAGAAGCTGATGGAGTCCTATCTCGAGAAGGGCGAGGTGACGCCCGAGGAGCTGCACGAGCCGCTCGAGCGCGCGCTGCGCGAGGGCCACCTGATTCCGGTGGTCTTCACCTCGGCGAAGACCGGCGCGGGCATCGCCGAGCTGCTCGATGTCATCGTCCACCTGCTGCCCAATCCGACCGAGGGCAATCCCCCCGCCTACGTCAGCACGCCGGCGGGCGGCGGCGAGCCGCTGGACCTGCAGACGGTTCCGGACCCGGGCAAGCACGTGCTCGCCCATGTCTTCAAGATCGAGATCGACCCCTACATCGGGCGCTTGGCGGTGTTCCGGCTGCACCAGGGGCGCCTCACCGCCGGCACCCAGCTCTACGTCGGCGAGAGCCGCAAGCCGATCAAGGCCGGGCACCTCTTCATGCTGCGCGGCAAGACGCAGACCGAGGTGCACGAAGCGATCCCGGGAGACATCTGCGCCATCGCCAAGATCGACGACATCCAGTTCGACCACATCCTGCACGACTCGCCGGAGGACGCGCACGTCCACGCGCGGCCGCTCGAGCTGCCGACCTCGGTGTTCGGCCTCGCGGTGCAGCCGAGGAAGCGCGGCGACGAGCAGAAAGTCTCCGATGTCCTGCACAAGATCATCGCCGAGGATCCCTGCTTTCGAATCGAGCACAACGCGCAGGCCAACGAGACGGTGATGCGCGGCCTGGGCGAGATGCACCTGAAGACGGTGCTCGACAAGATGGCCTCGCAGTACAAGATCGAGCTCGACACGCGGCCGCCGTCGATCGCCTTCCGCGAGACCATCGCCGCGAAGGCCGAGGGCCACAGCCGGCACAAGAAGCAGACCGGCGGCGCCGGCCAGTTCGGCGAGGTCTATCTCAAGGTCGAGCCGCTGCCGCGCGGCACGGGCTTCGAGTTCGTCGACAGCGTGAAGGGCGGCTCGATCCCGAACCAGTTCATCCCGGCGGTCGAGAAGGGCGTGCGCGGCGTGCTCGACACGGGCTTCCTCGCCGGCTTTCCGCTGCAGGATGTAAGAGTGATCGTGTACGACGGCAAGAGCCACCCGGTAGACTCGAAGGAGGTGGCGTTCGTCTCCGCCGGGCGCAAGGCTTTCCTCGACGCGCTCGCCAAGGCGCGGCCTATCGTGCTCGAGCCGATCGTCAACGTCCAGATCACCGCGCCCGACACCAAGATGGGGGACGTCGCGGGCGAGCTCTCGGGGCACCGTGGACAGATCAAGGGCTCGGACTCCCCGCGCCCGGGCACGGTGCAGATCTC
>DASQGB010000237.1:0-3128 GCA_035632815.1 Burkholderiales bacterium
CGCAGCTGGAGATCTTCATCCAGGCGGCGCGCGGCCGCGGCGAGGCGCTCGATCACGTGCTGCTGTTCGGCCCGCCGGGGCTGGGCAAGACTACCCTCGCGCACATCATCGCGCGCGAGCTCGGCGTGAACCTGCGCCAGACCTCGGGCCCGGTGCTCGAGCGCCCGGGCGACCTCGCCGCGCTGCTCACCAATCTCGAGCCGCGCGACGTGCTGTTCATCGACGAGATCCACCGCCTCTCGCCGGTGGTCGAGGAGATCCTGTACCCGGCGCTCGAGGACTTCCAGATCGACATCATGATCGGCGAGGGTCCCGGCGCGCGCTCGATCAAGCTCGACCTGCCGCCGTTCACTCTCGCCGGCGCCACTACCCGCGCCGGCATGCTGACCAACCCGCTGCGCGACCGCTTCGGCATCGTCGCGCGGCTCGAGTTCTACAGCGAAGCCGAGCTCACGACCATCGTGCGGCGCTCCTCCCAGTTGCTGAACGTGAGAATCGTGGACGAAGGTGCGGTCGAAATCGCCCGGCGCTCGCGCGGCACGCCGCGGGTCGCCAACCGGCTGCTGCGCCGGGTGCGCGACTACGCGCAGGTCAAGGCCGACGGCGCCGTGTCGAGGTCTGTGGCCGAGGCGGCGCTGAAGATGCTCGACGTCGACGTGCTGGGATTCGACGTCATGGACCGCAAGCTGCTGCTCGCGGTGATCGAGAAATTCTCGGGCGGCCCGGTGGGGCTGGACAACCTGGCGCACGCGATCGGCGAGGACGCCGACACCATCGAGGACGTGCTCGAGCCCTACCTCATCCAGCAGGGCTTCCTGCAGCGCACGCCGCGCGGGCGCATGGCGACGCTGTCGGCCTACCGGCACTTCGGCATCGTGGCGCCGGCCGCCGCGCGGGACCTGCTCTCGGGCAATTGATCAAGCCCTTCCGGCTCCCGGTGCGCGTGTACTACCAGGACACCGACGCCGGCGGCGTGGTGTTCCATGCGCAATATCTCGCTTTCATGGAGCGCGCGCGCACCGAGCTGCTGAACGCCGCGGGCCTGGATATTTTCCGCATGGCCGAGGTGCGGCGCGTCCTGATTTTGGTACATGAGATTTCCGTGAAATACCACCAGCCGGCCCGGCTGAATGACCTCCTCAGCGCGACCGCCGAAGTGGTTAAAATGGGCCGCGCGAGCCTGGTGTTCCGTCAGCGCGTGGAACGCGGGGGGGAGCTGCTGGTCGAAGCAGACGTGACGCTCGCAGTGGTCGACCGCGACCGCATGCAGCCCGCGCGCATGCCGCCAGAACTCGAACAGGCGCTCAAATGACGGTTACGCAGGACCTCGACATCTGGACGCTGATCGTCAACGCGAGCATCGTCGTCAAGGTGGTGATAGTGCTGCTGCTGGTGGTGTCGTTCATGTCGTGGATGTTCATCTTCCAGAAATGGTTCGCGATCCGCCGCGCGGTCGCGCAGACCGAGAAGTTCGAGCGCGAATTCTGGAGCGGCAACGACCTGAACACCCTGTACCAGGGCGCGGTGAACCACCGCCACAGCATCGGCAGCCTGGAGCGCGTCTTCGAGGCCGGCTTCCGCGAGTTCGCCAAGCTGCGCGGCCAGCGCGGCACCGAGCCCACCGACATGGTCGACGGCGCGCGCCGCGCGATGCGCGCCACGTTCCAGCGCGAGATGGATTTCCTCGAGCGCCACCTCGCCTTCCTCGCCTCGACCGGGTCGGTCAGCCCCTATGTCGGCCTCTTCGGCACGGTGTGGGGAATCATGCACGCGTTCCGCAGCCTGGCCAACGTGCAGCAGGCGACGCTTGCGCAGGTGGCCCCCGGCATCGCCGAGGCGCTGGTCGCGACCGCGATCGGTCTGTTCGCCGCGATCCCGGCGGTGGTCGCCTATAACCGCTACTCGCACGACATCGAGCGCCTCGCCAATCGCTTCGAGAGCTTCATGGAGGAGTTCTCCAACATCCTCCACCGGCAGGCGGTGAGGTAGGCGCGCATGCCGGCGGCGCGGCGCAAACGGGGGCCGATGCACGAGATCAACATCGTGCCCTACGTCGACGTGATGCTGGTGCTGCTGGTGATCTTCATGGTCACCGCCCCGCTGGTGACGCCGTCGATCATCGACCTGCCCACCGTCGACAAGGCGAGCCAGCCGCGCGTCGTGCCGATGGAGATCTTCGTGAGATCGGACCAGAACCTGGTGGTGCGCGAGCGCGACCGCAGCGGCGCCATCGTGAGCGAGCGCCCGGTGTCGCGCAGCGAGCTCCCCGGCGTGATCAAGCGCGCGCGCGCGAAGGGCGACGAGCTCGCGGTGCTGATCGGGGGCGACAAGAGCGCGCGCTACGAGTCGGTGCTGGCGGTGATGGATGAGCTGCGCAAGCAGGGCGTGCACAAGGTCGGCCTGCAGGTGAAGGCGACGCAATGAGCGCCCAAGGTTTGATGCTGTTCGGTGAACGCCGTGATCAGGCGCTCGGGCGCTCCTTCGCGCTCGCCGCGCTGGTGCACCTGGCGCTGGTGGCGGTGATGTTCCTCGGCGTGCGCTGGCAGAGCCACCAGCCAGACGTGGTGATGGTGGAACTCTGGGAGGCGCCGCCCCCGCCGCCGCCGCGCGTAGTCGAGGCGCCCAAGCCGCCGCCGCCGAAGGTGGAGCCCGAGCCGGTCAAGCCCGCGCCGAAGCCCGACATCGCCCTCAGGGAAAAGCCCAAGCCGAAGCCCAAGCCCAAACCCGAGCCCAAAGCCGAGCCCAAGCCCGACCTGGAAGCGGAAAAACGCATGCGCGAGCTGGCGGCGATGGAACAGCAGAAAATGCTGGCATCCGACGAGGCTCGCGAGAAAGCGCGCGATGCGGAGCGCCGCGAACGCGAGCTGCGCGAGCTGCTCGCGCGCCAGCAGGCCGATGCGCGCTCGAAAGCGCTTAACGACTACATCTCGCGCATCCAGGCGAAGGTCAAGGCAAACTGGATCCTGCCGCAGGATCTCGCCGGCAATCCCGAGGCGGTGTTCAACGTCATCCAGCTTCCCACCGGCGAAGTGCTGTCGGCCAAGATCGCGAAATCGAGCGGCAACGCGGCCTACGATGCCGCGGTGGAGCGCGCCATCCTCAAGTCCTCGCCGCTCCCGCTGCCCCAG
>DASQGB010000238.1:0-2199 GCA_035632815.1 Burkholderiales bacterium
CGACTTCGATGATGTCGAGCGTGTTGAACAAGGCATCCAGCGCGGCGACGTTGGCGGCCAGCGCCGCCGGCACGCCGTCCTTTTCCAGGCGCCTGGCGGCGGTGTCGAAGACCGCGCGCTCGGTCGTCGGCAGGAGCCCCGGGAACAGGGCGGCGACACGCTCGGTACCGGCGCGGAAGTGATCGATCGAGCGCGAAAGATCGGCAAGGTGGGCGCGGTGCCGCAGGAACCATAGCGTGGCGCGCACGATGAGGCGACCGGCGTCGATCACCATCGCGGTCTGGACGCGGTCGGGAACCTTGTAGTCGAGCGCCTCGATGGCGCGCCAGAGCTGCACCATGCCGAACACTTCGCGCGTGATCAGGTAGGCGCGCACCACGTCGGGCGCGGATGCGCCGGTCTCCTCGTGCATGCGGTGCACGAAGGTGCTGCCGACGCGGTTGATCATGCTGTTGGTGACGTGGGTGGCGATGATCTCGCGGCGCAGCGGGTGGGCGAGGATCTGCGCCTTGAAGCGCGCGCGCAGCGGCTCCGGGAAATAACGCTCGAGCGCCGTGGAGATGAACGCATCGTCGGGGACGTCGGAGGCGAGCATTTCGTCGTAGAGCGCGATCTTGGAGTAGGCGAGCAGCACTGCCCGCTCTGGATTGGTGAGACCGAGCTTGGCCGCACGGCGCTCGGCGAACTCCTCGTCGTTCGGCAGGTACTCGAGGGCGCGGTTGAGGCGGCCGGCTTTCTCAAGGCTCTTGATGAAGCGCTCCTGGGCGTCGAGCAGGCTCGGCGCGAGCGCGCCCGAGATCGACAGGCTCTGGGTCTGGAAGTAGTTGTCGCGCAGCACCAGCGCGGCGACCTCGTCGGTCATGTCGGCAAGGAGCTTGTTGCGCTGCTCGAAGCTGAGCGTGCCCGCCCGTACCACGGCGTCGAGCAGGATCTTGATGTTGACCTCGTGGTCGGAGCAGTCGACACCCGCCGAGTTGTCGATGGCGTCGGTGTTGATGCGGCCGTCCTTGAGCGCGTATTCGACGCGCCCTAGCTGCGTAAAGCCGAGGTTGCCCCCTTCCGCCACCACCTTGCAGCGCAGGTCCGCGCCGTTGACGCGGATGGCGTCGTTCGCGCGGTCGCCGACGTCGGCGTGCGTCTGGCGGCTCGACTTCACGTAGGTGCCGATGCCGCCGTTGTAGAGCAGATCCACCGGCGCCTTGAGGATGGCGCTGATCAGCTCGTTCGGCGCGAGGGCCTTCGCCTCGATTCCCAATATTTTCTGTACTTCGGGTGAAACAGGAACCGACTTGGCGCTGCGCGGGAACACCCCGCCTCCCTTGGAGATGAGCTTGGCGTCGTAGTCGGCCCAGGACGAGCGCGGCAGCTTGAAGAGGCGCTCGCGCTCCTTGAAGCTCGCCTCGGGGTCGGGCGCAGGATCCAGAAAGATATGGCGGTGGTCGAACGCGGCCACCAGGCGGATGTGGCGCGAGAGCAGCATGCCGTTGCCGAACACGTCGCCCGACATGTCGCCGATTCCGGCCACGGTGAAGTCGGTGGTCTGGGTATTGATGCCGAGCTCGCGGAAGTGGCGCTTCACCGACTCCCAGGCGCCGCGCGCGGTGATCGCCATCTTCTTGTGGTCGTAGCCCACCGAGCCGCCCGAGGCGAAGGCGTCGCCGAGCCAGAAGCCGTATTCCTGCGCGATTGCGTTGGCGTAGTCGGAGAAGGTTGCCGTGCCTTTATCGGCGGCGACCACGAGATACGGATCGTCGCCGTCGTGGCGCAGCACGTCCTTCGGCGGCACCACTTTGCCCTCGACCAGGTTGTCGGTGATGTCGAGCAGGCCGCGCAGGAAGGTCTGGTAGCAGGCGATTCCTTCCTTCATCAGCGCCTCGCGGTCGCCGGCGGGCGCGCGCTTGAGCACGAAGCCGCCCTTCGCGCCGACCGGCACGATGACCACGTTCTTCACCATCTGCGCCTTCATGAGGCCCAGCACCTCGGTGCGGAAGTCCTCCCTGCGGTCGGACCAGCGCAGGCCGCCGCGCGCGACACGCCCGCCGCGCAGGTGCACGCCCTCGACGCGCGGCGAGTACACCCAGACCTCGAACATCGGCCGCGGCTCGGGCAGGCCCTGCACGCCTTTGGGGTCGAACTTGAACGAGATATACGATTTACTCAAGAAATAGTTGGTGCGCGTGGTCGCCTGGATCACCGCGA
>DASQGB010000239.1:0-5140 GCA_035632815.1 Burkholderiales bacterium
GGCGGCGAGCAGCAGATGCTGGCGATCGGCCGCGGCCTCGCCTCCTCGCCGAAGCTCTTGATGCTCGACGAGCCCTCGATGGGCCTCGCGCCGGGCATGGCGGACTTCATCTTCGAGCGGCTGATCGAGATCCGCCGCCAGTCGCGCATCACCGTGCTCCTGGTGGAGCAGCGCGTCGCGGAGGCGCTGGAGGCGGCCGACCACGGCTACGTGCTGGAAGCGGGACGCGTGGTGCTGCAGGGAGACAACCGTACCTTGCGCGCGGACGACCGCGTGCGGCAGGCGTATCTCGGCATGTAACCGAAGTTCAACGAAGGAGGAGGCAGCATGAAAAGGCGAGCTCTCTTGATTTCGACGGCAGCAGGGGCGGTAGCGGCGGCATTCGGCTTCCCCGCCGCGGCGCAACCCAAAGAGGTGAAGGTCGGCGTGCTGGTGCCGCTGTCGGGCATCTACGCCCGCCCGGGCGCGGTGATGCGCATGGGCGCCGAGATGGCGATCGAGCACATCAACGCCCAGGGCGGCATCAAGGCGATGGGCGGCGCGAGAATGCGCCTGGTGGTGCTCGATTCGGGCGACACCACCGAGAAGGCGAAGAACGCGGCGCAGCGCATGGTGGCGCAGGAGACCGATCTGGTTGCCGCCACCGGCGCGTATCTCAGCTCGTTCACGCTCGCGGTCACCGAGGTCACGGAGCGCGCGAACCTGCCGATGCTGACGCTCTCCTACTCCGACCAGATCACCGACCGGGGCTTCAAGTACATCTTCCAGACCTCGGCCACCTCGGGATCGCAGGCGCAGCAGGCGCTGCCGGTGCTGGTCAAGATCGCCGAGTCGGCCACCGGCCGGCGGCCCAAGACGGTCGCCATCATCACCGACAACACCGCGGCGTCGATCTCTTCGGTGAAGCCGATGAAGGAGCGGCTGCTGAAAGAGCTCGGCATCGAGCTGGTGGTCGACGAGACGTTCACGCCGCCGCTTGCGGATGCGACGCCGCTGGTGCAGAAGGTGCGCGCCTCCCGGCCCGACCTGCTGTTCTTCCTGCCCACGGTGATCTCGGACGCGAAGCTGATGCTCGAGAAGATGAACGAGTTCGGCCTCGGCCAGGGCCGGGTGCCGACCATCTCCTTCGGCATCGCGATCGCCGAGCCCGACATGCTGCGCACCATGAGCCCTGAGCACCTGGAGGGGGTGATGGCGGCGGTCGGCAACTGGGGCTCGAAAGGCCACGAGAAGCTGATCGCGGAGCTGAAGCAGAAGTACAACGAGCCGTGGATGACGCAGAACGCCATCTCGACCTACGGCGACATGTGGATCTTCAAGGAAGCGCTGGAGAAGGCCGGCAAGGCCGACCGCGAAGCGGTCGCGCAGGCGATCCGCACCATGAACGGCGGGCCGTCGAAGTACTACCCGGCAGGCGAGATGAAGTTCGACGAGAAAGGCCGCCGCGTCGGCGCCGGGCTCGCCATCATCCAGTGGCAGAAAGGCATGCCGGTGACCGTGTTTCCGCCCGAGATGGCCATCGCCCAGCCGATCTGGCCGAAGAAGTAGGCGGCTGTTATGGGCCGACTACGGTAATGCCGCCATCGATCTTCAATGTGACGCCGGCAACGCTCCGGGCATCGTCGGACGCAAGATAGACCACCGCCGCGGCGATGTCGTCCGCAGTCGCGAGGCGACGCAAAGGCGTGCGCGCGCGGCGTGCTTCCCACCCTGCCTCGTCGATTACGCTGTTCGCACCCGGGGTCGATACCGGCCCCGGGGCAACCGCGTTTACCCGAATCCCGTGAGCCGCGAGCTCTACGGCCTGCTGGCGGGTGAAGGCATCGATCGCGCCTTTGATGGCGGTGTACACCGCCGCGTTCTTTATGCCGAACGACACCGCGACCGATGAAAGGTTGATGACCGAACCTCCACCGCGGGCGATCAGATGCCTGGTCGCCGCCTGCGTGGCCCAGAACACGCCCTTCAGTCCCACGTCGATCATCCTGTGGATGGCCGCCTCGGGCATCTCGGTGAGCGGGGCATAGTGGAAGTGGACTGCATTGTTGACCAGGATGTCGAGCCCACCGGCCTGCGCGACGAACCGCTCCATCGTATCGAAAACAGCTTTGCGGTCCGAAATGTCGCATACAAAAGGAAAGCCTCGACTCGCCTTCGACGCTTCGATTGCAGTGCTCCGCGCGCGCTCGGCGTCTATATCCACCACGGCTACTGTCGCGCCCTGCCGCGCCAGCGCCAGCGCGATGGCCTGTCCGAGGCCGGCGCCGGCGCCGGTGACGAAGGCGGCCTTGCCTTCAAGGCGGCTCATGGTCAGTCCGCCTTGGCGCCCGAGGCCTTCACCACCCGGCCCCAGCGCTCGTGCTCGGCGCGGATGAAGCGCTCGAAATCCTCGGGGCCGGTAGGCGACAGGGTCTGGCCCAGGCTCTGGATCCGGCTCACGGCGTCGGGCGAGCTCAATGCCTGCAGCACGGCCGAGCTGAGCGCCGCGACACGCTCGCGCGGCGTGGCGGCCGGCACGACCACGCCGTACCACTCGATGACGTTCGACAGCTCCGGGTAGCCCGCCTCGAGCGCGCTCGGCACATCCGGAATCGCCGGGTTGCGCTTGGAATCCATGACGCCGAGCGCGCGCAGCTTGCCGGCTTTCACATGCGGCACCGCGGCGGTCGGATTGGCGAACATGATGCTCACGTGCCCCGCGAGCAGGTCGGCGGTCGCCGGGCCGCCCCCCTTGTACGGGATGTGCAGCATCTGCGTGCCGGTGGTGAGGCGGAACAGCTCGCCCGCCATCTGCGGGCCCGCAGAGGTCGAGGCGAAGGCGAGCTTGCCCGGATGCGCCTTGGCGAGATCGGCGAGCTCTTTCATGCTCTTCGCCGGCAGCGAGGGATGCACGACGAGGACAAACGCCATCTCGGTCGCGCGCGCCACCGCGGCGAAATCCTTCAGCGTGTCGTAGCCGGTGTTGGCGCCGTAGAGGTGCGGATTGATTACCAGGGCGCCCTGGTGCGCGAGCGTGATGGTGTAGCCGTCGGGCGCCGCCTTGGCCCCGGCGGCGGTGCCGATATTGCCCTGCGCGCCGGCGCGGTTCTCGATGAGCACCTGCTGGCCCCAGAGCTCCGCGAGCTTCGCGCCCAGGATCCGCGCCAGGCCGTCGGTTCCGCCGCCCGGCGGGAACGGCACGATGAAGCGCACCGGCTTGTCCGGGAACTTCTCCTGCGCAAGGCCGGCCGCCTGCACGGAAAACGCGAGCACGAGCGCTGTGATCAGCCTGGTCATGGGTCCTGCTTCCTTTTGGGTTTAGATACTGAGGTTACGTCTTTCTTCGCCGTTTTGGCGCAGACATATCGAGCGTGATCCACGCCGGCGCGTGGTCGCTCGCATGCTCGAGGCCGCGCACCCACGTATCGACGCCGGCGTCCCGCAGGCGCGGGGCGAGCTCCTTGTTCAGCAGCAGGTGGTCGATGCGCAGGCCGGCGTTGCGCGGCCAGTGCTGCCGGAAGTAGTCCCAGAAGGTGTAGATGCGCTCGCCGGGATGGCGCGCGCGGATGGCATCGGTCCAGCCCTGGTCGAGCAGGCGCCGATAGCGGCTGCGGCTCTGCGGCTGCAGCAACGCATCCTTCAGCCACGAGCGCGGGTTGTAGATGTCGAAGTCGGTCGGGACGACGTTGTAGTCGCCGACGAGGACGACCGGATGGCCGCTGTGATATAGCGCCTTGGCATGGCCGATCAGCCGGTCGAGCCACGCGAGCTTGTAGTCGAACTTCGGGCCGGGCTGCGGATTGCCGTTCGGCGCATAGAGGCAGCCGACGATGATCCCCTGCACCGCGGCTTCGAGGTAGCGGCTCTGGTCGTCGGCCGCATTTCCGGGAAGCGCGCGCCGGATCTCGATCGGATCGGCATCCCTGGCGAGGATCGCCACGCCGTTCCACGAGCGCTGGCCGTGCCAGATCGCGCCGTAGCCGGCTTTGCGCAGGGCGGCGGCGGGGAAGCTCGCGTCGGGCGCCTTGAGCTCCTGCAGGCACACGATATCGGGCGCTTCCTTCTCCAGCCATTGCAGCAGCGAGCGCAGGCGCGAGCCGATGCCATTGACGTTGAAGGTCGCGAGCTTGATCTTGCTCATGCTTTTTTTGCCGGGACGCCGCTAGGATAGTGGAATGATCGCCTCTGCCTCCGCCTCCTTCCGCCGCACCAGCATTGCCCTCCTTCTCGCCACGTTCAGCGCGCTCGGCTGCGCGCAGGCGCAGAAGGCGCCTGGGACCTACCAGCCCTCGGTCGGGCAGGAAGGCAAGGACGTAGTCTGGGTGCCGACTCCGCAGGCCCTGGTCGACAAGATGCTCGACATGGCCAAGGTGACCACTAGCGACTACGTCATCGACCTCGGCTCCGGCGACGGCCGCACCGTCATCACGGCCGCGAAGCGCGGCGTGCGCGCCCTCGGCATCGAATACAACCCCAACATGGTCGAGCTCTCCAGGAAAAGCGCCGAGAAGGAGGGGGTGGCCGACCGCGCCACGTTCATGAAGGCCGACCTCTTCGAGAGCGATTTCTCGAAGGCGACCGTGATCACCATGTTCCTGCTGCCGGACATCAATATCAAGCTGCGTCCGAAGATCCTCGGCCTCAAGCCCGGCACCCGCATCGTTTCCAACACCTTCACCATGGGCGACTGGAGCGCGGATGAGACCGCCACCGTGGCGAACGACGCCGGCTGCAACGGCTCATGGTGCACGGCGCTCCTCTGGATCGTCCCCGCTCGCGTCGCCGGCACCTGGAAGCTCCCGCAGGGCGAGCTGGTGCTCAAGCAACGCTTCCAGGTGCTGTCTGGCACCCTGCGCACGGCAGGCAGGACGCTCGCGCTCCAGGGCAAGGTGCGCGGCGAGGACGTCGTCTTCACGGCAGGCGGGCGGCAATACAACGGCAGGATGAACGGCAAACGCCTCGAGCTGCGTTAAGAGCGCAAGACGTTCCCCGCGCTCGCTCCGGTCAGGGCGCCTTTCGCCCAGGTCACCTCGCCGTTGACTAGCGTCATCTCGATGCCGCGCGAGCGCATCACCATGCGCTTCGCGCCGCCCGGCAGGTCGTGCAGCCGCTCCGGTCGCCCGCCTGAGCCTACGGTCGCCGGATCGAAGATCACGACATC
>DASQGB010000240.1:0-8389 GCA_035632815.1 Burkholderiales bacterium
GAACACCGGAAAGGCGGAGCTCGGCCTCGCCTTTGACGGCGACGGCGACCGGCTCGGGGTCGTCACCAAGGACGGGGAAGTCATCTTCCCGGACCGGCAGCTGATGCTGCTGGCAAAAGACGTCCTCAGCCGCAACCCCGGCGCCCAGATCATCTACGACGTGAAGTCGACGCGCCTGCTCGCGCCGTGGATCGAGCGCCACGGCGGCCGGCCACTCATCTGGAAGACCGGGCACTCGCTGATCAAGGCGAAGCTGAAGGAGACCGGGGCGCTGCTCGCGGGCGAGATGTCGGGCCACACCTTCTTCAAGGAGCGCTGGTACGGCTTCGACGACGCCCTCTACGGCGGGGCGCGCCTCCTCGAGATTCTCTCCCGGGAGAAAAATCCCAATGCAGTGCTGAAAAGCCTGCCAAATTCGCCGTCGACGCCCGAGCTGCACTGGGCGCTGGCCGAAGGCGAGCCGCACGCGCTGGTGGAGAAGCTCCAGGCCTCGAAGCCTTTCGCCGACGCCGAGCGCGTTATCACCATCGACGGCGTGCGCGCCGAGTATGCGGACGGCTTCGGGCTGGCGCGCGCCTCCAACACCACGCCGACCATCGTGCTGCGCTTCGAGGCCGATACGGCCGCGGCGCTGGAGCGCATCAAGAAGGCGTTCCGCACGGCACTGCAGCCGCTGAAGCCCGATGCGCCGCTTCCTTATTAGCGTCCTATTCCTGGCCTCGCTCCCGGCCGCGGCCGCCTGCCCGCCGCTTCTCGATCGCAGCATGGACGGCATCGACGAGCGGCCGCGCTCGCTGTGCGAGTACGCCGGCAAGGTCGTGCTGGTGGTCAACACGGCAAGCGAGTGCGGCTACACGCCGCAGTACGAAGGGCTCGAAGCGCTCTACCGCAGATACCGCTCGCGCGGACTGGTGGTGCTCGGCTTTCCGTCGAACGATTTCGGCGCCCAGGAGCCGGGTTCGAACAAGGAAATCGCGGCTTTCTGCGTCAATCAGTACGCGATCGAGTTCCCGATGTTCGCCAAAACAGAACTCAAGAAGAATCCTCTTTACGTCGACTTGGCGACGGCGACCGGCAAAGCGCCGCAGTGGAACTTCCACAAGTACCTCATCGACCGCGGGGGCAGGCAGGTACAGAGCTTCGATACCCGGGTCGAGCCGGCCGACCCGCGGCTGGTCGGCACAATCGAGCGTTTACTTGCGGGTCCTTGACGCGGAGGGCTGAGCGCGTGAACTGTTCCCTAGGCGAGCTGCGCCGATCGAGCGTATCCTCTCGACCCTCAATGGGAGGTGTCTCATGAAGCAATTGATCGCAGCCTTGTGCCTATCCCTGCTGCTTGGGCCGGTCGCGCTGGCGGACACGATGACGATCGGCCCGAATCTCGCCGATAGGAAAGAGCAGGACCGCATCAAGGCGTGCAACGAGAAGGCGGCGAAGCTAACGGGCGACGAGCGCCGGAGATTCCTGAACGCCTGCCTGAAGGGCTAGCGCCCCAGCAAGGCGTCGCTTCGAGCCACGGCCGAGTTCACCGCCGCGAGCGGTGTTTTTTTCTCCGCCCAGACCGACTCCAGCTCCTCGTTGATGATGTCGCGGACGCGAGCGAGGCGGTCGAGCCGCACGCCCTGCGAGTCGCGCGTCGGGCTCTTCAGCAGCAGTTGGCGCACGCCCACCTCCTGCCCGGGATCGGAGGCGTAGAAGCCCTGCCTGCGGCTGAGCTCATAGGCAGCCCGGGTCAAGGGCAGGAAGCCGGTGCGCTGATGCCATTGCGCCTGGACCTCGTCCCCGAGCAGGAAGGCCATGAAGAGGGCCACCCCCCGGTACTCCGCCTTCGACTTGTCCGACATCACCCACAGCGCGGCGCCACTGGGGAGCGTATTCTGCGGCGCGCCACCGAAGTCGTCGTAGTACGGCAGCGGCGCGAGGCCAAGGTCAAACTGGGCGCGGCGGCGCAGCTCGGCATAGCTGGACGACGACGAAGTCAGCAGGGCGCATTCGCCGCTGGCGAAAAGCGCTTCGGCTTCGTTCTCCCGTCCCGCATAGGTGAAATAGCCCGATTTGCGCCACGAGGCCAGCATCGCGATCCAGCGCACCATGAGCCTGCCGTTGATTGCAAACGGCTCGTTGTGCCAGGCGCTCATGTTCTCGAGCAGCACCGACGGCCAGGCAGTGGTCAGGCCGCAGGCGGAACCCGAGTCGATCAGCGCGCCCAGCGCGCCGACCATGCCGTACCAGGTTTTCGGCGGCGCCGCGGGATCGAGCTGCGCGCGTCGGAAGGCGTCGCGGTTGTAGTAAAGGACCGGCGTCGCGGCAGCGAGCGGCAGCGCCAGCAAGCGGCCCCTGGAATCGGAGGTGTAGCCCGTCAGCGCCGCCACATACTTCCCTTCGAGCGGCAAGCCGGCCTGCGACATCAATTCCCACAATGGGCGCAGCGCTGGCTTCTGGGCCACCAGGTCCACGTTTCCGGTCTCGTCCACCTGCACGATATGCGGTGCCGATGGCTTGCCGCGCGCGGCCAGCGCGGAGGCAAGCGTCCAATCGTGCGAACCCTTATGCGCCGCCACCACGCGATAGCCGGCCTGGGAAGCATTGAAGCGCGCCACCAGGCGCTCGAGCTCGGTGCGGGAGGCGCCGTCCATCGCGTGCCACAGCCGGATCTCGACGCCGGCACCCGCGCTGAACGTCGCGCAAGCGAGAAGTAAGGCGATTGCCAGCTTTCTTGTCATCCTTGCGCGCAAGTATATATTCCCCTCATGCACCAAAGGTCCGCCGCCGAGCTCGCTCGCGCGTACTCGCGCCTGGAGCTTTCTCCGGTCGAGGTGACCCGCGCGCTGCTTGCTCGCATCGAGTCTTGGGAGCCGCGCATCAACGCGATGTACCGCATCGACGCCGACGGCGCGCTGGAGCAAGCGCGCGACTCCGAGGCGCGCTGGCGCTCGGGCAAGCCGCTGTCGGCCCTCGATGGCGTGCCGCTCACCATCAAGGAAAATCTCTACACCCGCGGCGACCCGGCGCCGATCGGCACACGCGCCAACGAGGAGGCGCCGCCGCAAAGTGCCGACGCGCCGCCGGCTGCCCGCGTGCGCGAGGCAGGCTGCGTGATCCTCGGCAAGACCACCATGCCCGACTACGGCATGCTCTCGTCGGGCGTTTCCAGCCTGCACGGAATCACGCGCAATCCATGGCGCCTCGACCGCAACCCGTCGGGGTCTAGCTCGGGGGCCGCCGCGGCCGCCGTCGCCGGGTACGCACCGCTGCACCTTGGCACCGACATCGGCGGCTCGGTGCGCCTGCCTGCCACGCATTGCGGCATTTTCGCCTTGAAGCCTTCCTTCGGGCGCGTGCCCATCCATCCGCCCTACATGGGACGCGTTGCCGGGCCCATGACCCGCAGCGTGCGCGACGCGGCCCTGCTGATGAACTTGCTCGCGCAACCCGACAGCCGCGATTTCATGGGTCTGCCCCCGGCGGCAAGCGACTACGCCAGCGCGCTCGACGAAGTGCAGCCGCGGCGCTGGCGCGTCGGCTTTCTTCCGGCGATGGGGGTCGGCCTGCCGGTCGATGCCGAGGTGGGCGCGGCGGCCGAGGCTGCGGCGCGCGCGCTGGAGCGCGCGGGCGCGAAAGTCGAGCCCGTCGCGAGCTACCTCAGCTTCGAAATGTTCGACGGCATGTGCCGCTTCTTCGAAGCGCGCTCCTATCTCGAATTCTCTGGCCTGCCCCGGGCAAGGCAGCGCAAGGTGCTGCCCTTCATCGCGGAATGGTGCAGCTGGCGAGCGTCGGCGTTCAGCGGACGCGAAGTCATGCAGGCCTACACTGCCGTAATGGCGATGCGGGAGACGGCGGTCGCCGCCTGCCAGCCGTTCGACTTCGTCCTGTCGCCGACCTCGCCAATCCTGGCGTATGAAGCCGAGCACGCGGCGCCCGGCAACGACGCGAGGAACGCTTTGCCGCACATCGCCTTCACCGTGCCGTACAACATGTCGGGGCAGCCGGCGGCGTCGGTCAACTGGACTTTCAGCGCGCAGGGCCTGCCCATCGGCGTACAGATCATCGGCAGGCGCTTCGACGACGCGGGCGTGCTCAAGCTGGCGCGGCTACTGGAGTTGCTGCGAGGGAAGCAACGCGACTGGCCCGAGGCCTAGCCGAAGGCTACTTCGCCTTCGGATAGCCTGCGATATCCAGCGCGCTGTGGTAGGCGGCCTCGTCGAATCCCTGTTGCACCTGGGACCCGACGATGAGGGAAGGCACGGCGTTGGCGCCCACGGCTTTCTTCAGGTCCTCGATCTGCTGCTCGCTACTGACGCTGACTTCCTTGAACGGCACGCCTCGGACATTGAGCAGCTTTCGCGCCTCCGCACAACCCTGACAGCCGGGCGTGGAATACAAAGTAACGGGGTGATTCTTCCGCGCCACCTGCAGTGCATACGGCTCAGTGCCTGCTCCTTGGGACGCCGCGCCGCTCGATGGGGCGCGCTTCTGGATTCCCTTGGCGCCGGCAGGCGGGAGGGTATCGGTGAAATGCACGCGGCCCTTCTCGTCGGTCCAGCGATACAGCGACTGAGCGGGCGCAGACGCGGCGTAGAGCGCGACGATGAAGCCAAGGGCAAGTCGGATGCGCACCGCGAAATGATAGCACCGCGTTACCGTAAACTAGCAGCCATGGACCGCCTGGACTCCAGCGCCATCGTCGTGCAGGGACTCGAGGTGCGCGTAGTGGAGAGCTGCACCTCAACCAATGCGCTGCTGCTGCAGGAGCGCATTGCCGCTCAGCCGGTGCTGCTGGCGGCCGAAGAGCAGACCGCGGGCCGCGGGAGGCGAGGCCGGCGCTGGCTCAGCGCGCGCGGCGCCGGTGTCACGTTCTCGCTTGCGTGCCGGGTATCGAGGCCTGCGCGCGAGCTGGCCGCGCTTTCCATCGTCGCGGGGGTCGCGACTGCCGGCGCGCTGCGCACCATGGGCGTGCATCAGGCGGCGCTCAAATGGCCCAACGACCTGGTTGCCGCCGGCGCAAAACTCGGCGGCATCCTGGTCGAGACACGCAGCCAGGGCAGCTCGGCCCAGGCGGTGATCGGCATCGGCATCAATTGCCGGTGCGATCCCGGTCTCGCGCTGCGCTTGCGCCGCGACGTCGCTTCCCTCGATCAATTCATCGAAGTCGGCAGCCGCAACTGCATCATCGCCCGCGTCGCTTCGGCGCTGCTCGCGGCGCTTGCGGCCTTTGACGGCCGCGGCCTGGACGCCGTGCGCGGCGAATGGGAGGCAATGGACGCCCACGCCGGGCAGAAGCTGCGCGTGCGCCTCGCCGACGGCCGCGTGGTGACCGGCGTCGCGGGTGGCCTGGCCGAAGACGGCGGCCTGCGGCTGCTCACCCGCCGGGGCGTGCGCGCCGTGCACAGCGGCCGCGTAGTTCGAGCGACGCCGGCATGATCCTCGCGATCGACGCCGGCAATTCGCGCGTTAAATGGGGCTGGCTCGAGCACGACGACGCCGGTGGCACGCGCTGGGCCAGCATCGCGACGGTGTCGCTGATCGAGTTCGCGGCCTCGAGCGACCACATCAACCCGTTCTCGGTCACGCACGAGGATCCCGAGCGGATCGTGATCTCGAACGTCGCGGGCGAGGGCGCGCACCAGCTGCTGGTGAACTGGACCAGCATTTTCGACGCCGAGCCCTTGTGGCTGCGCGCCGAAGCGGAGCGTTGCGGCGTGAAGAACTGCTACGAGCGCCCCGAGCTGCTGGGGCCTGACCGCTGGGCCGCGCTGATCGCTGCGCGCGTCCTGCACAACGGAGCTTGCCTGGTGGTGAACGCCGGTACCGCCACCACCGTGGACATGCTGACGGCTGACGGCAGCTTTCTTGGCGGCGCCATCCTGCCCGGAGTCGAGCTGATGCGTTTCGTTCTGCACGAGCACACGGGCCGGCTGCCGATACAGGAAGGGTCTTACCGCGACGCGCCGCGCAATACGGTGGACGCCATCGAGAGCGGCTGCCGGCACGCGCAGGCCGGCGCGGTCGAGCGCATATTCCGCGTATTCCGGGACATGGGCGCAACACCGCTGTGCATCGTCGCGGGCGGCGCCGGACGAACGCTGGTTGACCAGCTGTCGATGCCGCGCCGCTATGTCGAGAACCTGGTCCTCGACGGCCTGGCGCGTATCGCCGCAAGCGAGCGTGCCGTGACCCGATGAGGGCGCTTTTCCTGGTGCTGATTCTCGCCAATCTGGCGTTCTTCGCCTGGGCGCGCTACGCATCGCAGCCCGAGGCGACGGATGGAACAGCGCCGCCAGGCCGCCAGATCGAGCCGGAGAAGCTGAAGATCGTCGCTCCCGCGGAGACAGCCGCCCTCGCGGTTGCGCCGAAGCCTGCGCCGGGCACCGCGCTGAAGTGCCTCGAATGGGGAAGCTTCACGGTCGCCGACGCCCCGCGTGCAGAGAAGGCGCTCGAGCCCCTCACGCTCGGCGCGCGCCTCGGGCATCGGCGCACCGAGGAGCTGGCCGCGTGGTGGGTATTCATCCCCCCGCAGGACAATCGCCCGGCGGCGCAGAAAAAGGCCGCCGAGCTCAAGGCGCTCGGCGTCGAGGATTACTTCATCGTGCAGGACGAGGGCGACTATCGCTGGGCGCTGTCGCTGGGCGTATTCCGCAGCGAGGACGCGGCGCAGGCGCGGCTCGCCGCGCTGCGCGAAAAGGGCGTGCGCAGCGCGCAGGTCGGTCCGCGCGAGACCGTCGTGCCCAAAGTGTGGCTGCAGGTGAAAAGCGTCGACGCGGCGCTCGAAGCCAAGCTGAAGGACATCGCGCTGCAGGTCGACGGCAGCGAGCTGAGGCTCTGCCCCTAGCTCAGCCGATCGGGTGCGCGCCGCCCGGCACGTGCTTCGCGACCAGCGCCAGCAGGTGGTCGGCGCGCACCGGCTTGGTGATGTAGCCGACCGCGCCGAGCAGCTTGCCGCGTTGCCCGCCTTCCTCGAGCGAGGTCAGGAAGATCACCGGGATGTCGGGCAAGGACTTGTCGGCCTTCAGCGCCGCCACGAACTCGAAGCCGTCCATGTGCGGCATGTTGACGTCGGAGATGATCAGGTCGGGAGGGCTGCGCAGCACGATGTAGCCGGCCGCGATCGCATCCTTGGCGACGTGCACTTCGTAGCCGGCCGAGCTCAGGTGCAGCCGCAGGAGCTCCCGGATGCTCTTGTCGTCGTCGACCACGAGGATGGTGGCGGCCATTGGGTATCGGTGCTGGTGGCCCGACTCGAACGGGCGACCTACTGATTACGAATTAGCTTCGAGCTTTCCATCAGGAGAACGAACGAGGCTGCACGAGTCCTCAATTCGTCCTTGCCTCAAGGGGATGCACTAGCATTATCCCCGAATGCGCACCCGCCGCAAACCACGAATCCGCAGCAAAACGCCTACTAGGCGCCTACGCGAAAACGAATTAGACGGTCGCGCCGCGAAATCAACGGGTCGCTAAAAGATCCCCATGGCGCAACTGCGACTCACCAAAACCGTCATCGACCGACTCCCCCATCCCACGGCCGGCCAGGTGCTCTACTACGACACCGCGCTTCGCGGCTTTGGCGTGCGCGTCGGGCAAGACATCAAGTCCTACTTCGCGGAGAAGCGCCTGCCTTTAGTTCGGTTGCGGCGTCCATGCTGCCCCGTGTGGTGTGATCACGATAGGGGTTACCCCGACGGGCTTTCCCCGATAGCCCCTGGCCCAACGCATGCGATAGGGTGTGCTTCTCAAGGGGACAAGAACATGCTGTCAGCTATTCCAGCCACGGAATACAGCTCCGCCGAGCGCGCAGTTCGTGCGCTCGGCGGGAAGAAATGACACATGCGGCAAAACACTGCTCATAAGTTCCGCACCCATGCCGTTTCATATCGGGACTTCTCCAAGCCTACCTATCGAACCACGCGCGAAGTAGTGGTCACGGCAAGACGCTCCAAGCCGCAAAGTAGAGCTATGGCGGCGATGTTCATCCTCGGTTTCGCCGCTTGGTTTCTAATACTGTGGTCCCTCTAGTTTCGTCCGCTGCCTTGGTAAGAGTGGAGAGGCGCGGTGGACTTGTTTAGCCCCGATCGGCGGTCACGGACGTAGCTCTCCATTCTCCCGAGCGCAGCACGCGGCCTTCGCACGAGGTATCAGTCCATCAAAAGGAAAATCGAACCCCTACGCGCAGAACGCGAGTGGGCGGCAGAGTGGGCTTGCTTGCGAAGGGCGGCAAGATCAGTGAGTCGTCGTCATCGGTTAGTGAGACAGAAAAACTAGCAGCCTGATACCGCGAACCGTCGGCTGCTTTGAAGGACATTGCTGGCTGACGCGGTTGCGGGTTCTCTACCGCGCTTACCGCGGCGTTTGCAGCTCCGCGTTGCTGAGCCTCCTGTCCGCCCTGTGCTTG
>DASQGB010000241.1:0-3518 GCA_035632815.1 Burkholderiales bacterium
CTCGCCGGGCTGCTCGAGATCGTTTGGGCAATCGGCCTCAAGTACACCGACGGCTTCACCCGCGTCCTGCCGTCGGCAATTACCGTCGCCGCGATGATCGCGAGCGTCTACTTCTTGGCGCTCGCCGTGCGCAGCATTCCGATCGGCACCGGCTACGCGGTCTGGACCGGCATCGGCGCGGTGGGCGTGGCGATCCTGGGCATGGTACTGTTCGACGAGCCGCGCACGCTGCTGCGCATCGGATCGATTCTCCTCATCGTCGCCGGCATCGCCGGACTCAAGCTCGTCACCCCGTCATGAGCCTCCAGCCCCTGCGCTTCCAGCGCGATACGCGCAAAGCCGACCACGAAGCGGGCAAGCTCGCCAAGCGCCTGCGCCGCCAGGTCGGCGAAGCGATCGCGGATTTCAACATGATCGAGGAAGGCGACCGGGTGATGGTCTGCCTCTCCGGAGGGAAGGACAGCCACGCGCTGCTCGATCTGTTGATAAGCTTGAAAAGCAGATCACCAGCAGGTTTTGAACTCATCGCGGTGAACCTCGACCAGAAGCAGCCGGGATTTCCCGCGCATGTGCTGCCGCAGTATCTCGAAGGGCGCGGCGTGCCTTTCCGCATCGTCGAGCAGGACACCTACTCGGTGGTGAAGCGCGTGATCCCTGAAGGCAAGACGATGTGCTCGCTGTGCTCGCGGCTGCGTCGCGGCGTGCTGTACCGCGTCGCGGGGGAGCTCGGCGCCACCAAGATCGCGCTCGGCCACCACCGCGACGACATCCTTGCCACCTTCTTCCTGAATCTCTTCCACGGCGGCAAGCTGAAGGCGATGCCGGCCAAGCTGCGCTCCGACGACGGCAAGCACATCGTCATCCGCCCGCTCGCCTATGCCGGCGAGGAGGACCTCGCCGCCTACGCGCAGCTCAAGGGCTTCCCGATCATTCCCTGCACCCTGTGCGGCTCGCAGGACAACCTGCAGCGCAAGCTAATCGGCCAGATGCTCGTGGAATGGGACAAGCGTCATCCGGGACGCATCGAGTCGATCGTGCGCGCCATGGGCGAGGTCAGCCCGTCCCATCTCCTCGACCGGAAGTTGTTTGATTTCGCAAACTTGAAGTGAAAACCACCGTACTGGCACTGAAGGGCAGGAAGGGCGCTCGCCTCGCCATGCTCACCGCGTACGACTATCCCAGCGCGAAGCTGGTCGCCGAGGCGGGCGTCGATCTCATCCTGGTGGGTGATTCGCTCGGCATGGTGGTGCTGGGCTACGACAGCACGATCCCGGTCACCATGGAAGACATGCTGCACCATACGCGCGCGGCACGGCGCGGAGCGCCCGAGGCCTTCCTGATCGCCGATCTGCCGTTCCTGTCCTACGGCACCGTGGAGCAGGCGCTCGCCAATTCCGCGCGCCTCATGAAGGAGGCCGGTGCCGACTCGATCAAGCTCGAAGGCGGCGCAGAGGTAGCGCCGATCGTCGAAGCGCTGGTGCGCGCCGGCGTCCCGGTGCTGGGGCACGTCGGGCTTACGCCGCAGACCGCGTCCTCGCTCGGCGGCTACAAGCTGCAGGGGAAGGACGAAGCGAACGCGCGGCGCATCCTCGATGGCGCGGTGGCGCTCGAGCAGGCCGGCGTCTGGGGCGTGGTGCTGGAGCTCGTCCCCGCGCAGCTCGCGCGCCTCGTCACCGCGCGCATCTCGGTGCCGACCATCGGCATCGGTGCCGGCGCCGATTGCGACGGCCAGGTGCTGGTGTTCCATGACCTGGTGGGCCTGTTCTCGGGATTCACGCCGACCTTCGTCAAGCGCTACGCCGAGGCCGGCACTACGATCCGCGACGCCGTCGCGCGCTATGCCGAGGAAGTGCGCAGCGGCGCTTTCCCCGCCGAGAAGCAGAGCTTTGCCATCAACGAAGAGGTGCTCAAGCGCCTCTATGGCAGCTAGGTTTCCGATCGCGATCGTCGGCCCCGGCGCTCTCGGTCTGTATTTCTCCCGCAATCTTTCGGCAGTCGTCCCCACGGCGCTGATCGCACGCAGCGCCGCGCGGGCGCGCAGCCTGCGCGCGGGCGTCAGGGTGGGGGCGAAAACCTACCGGCCGCAGGCTTTCGGCCCCGGGAACCTGCCGCGGGCCGACTGGGTGATCGTCCTGGTCAAGGCGCATGAGACCGCGGCCGCGGTGCGGGTTGCCGCGCGTATGCGACCCACAGCCATCGTTTCGCTACAAAACGGACTGATCGAAGCCGTCCCGCAGGGCGTGACGACCGCGGCGGCGTACCGCGAGGGCCGTCGGATCGTGCCGGTGGCTCCCGGCGAGACGCTCCTGCCGGAAGGCTTCGAGGCACTGGCGCGCGAGCTGCGGCGCGCCGGATTGCCCGCGCGCACCTCGCGCCGCATCGAAGCCGCGCGCTATCGCAAGCTGCTCGCCAACGTCTGCATCAACCCGCTCACCGCGATCTTCGCAGTACGCAACGGCGCCCTGCAGGAGCGACCGTATTCGCTGTTCGTGGAGCAGCTGGCGCGCGAGGCCGCGCCAGTGCTTTCCGCGGAAGGGCTGCGCATTTCGCCACGCCAGGCGATCCGGCGAGTCATGGCGGTGGCGGCAGCGACAGCCGGCAACCGCTCAAGCATGCTGCAGGACGTGCTCGCCGGCCGCCGCACCGAGATCGACCAGCTGAACGGCGCATTGTTACGTATCGCGCGCCGGCATGGGATTTCCGTCCCACTCCACGAGGCGGTGTGTCACATGATTCGCGTCATGCAGTAGCTATACAATCGAACCGACATGAATAAAAAGCTCGCGCCCCTCATGGTTGCTGCGCTGATAGCCACGCCGGCCTTTTCCGAGGGGCTCGCGCCCGACCCGCTGCAAGTGAAGGAAGCTGTCGTGCAGGTCTACGGCGCGCGCGCCATGGGCGCAAAGGGAGTGTTCGGCGTTCACAGCTGGGTGGCCGTGAAGCCAGCCGACGCGTTGACCTGGACCGTTTACGAAGTGATCGGCTGGCGCCTGCGCTGGTCCGATACCGCGGTGGTGGTGCGCAACCGCGACCCCGACCGCTGGTTCGGCTCCCAGGGCGAGCTTTACGCCGACAAGCGCGGCGCCGGGGTCGACGAGCTCATCAAGCGCATCGACAAGGCCGCGCGCGAATATCCCTACGCCAAGGACTACACGCTCTGGCCGGGCCCCAACTCGAATACTTTCGTGGCCTGGATCGCGCGCGCGGTGCCCGAGCTGCAGGTCGACCTGCCCTCCACCGCCATCGGCAAGGACTACCTCGGCAGCGCCGTGCTCTCCACCGCGCCGAGCGGCAGCGGCTACCAGATCTCGCTTGCCGGATTGCTGGGCGTCGCGGCCAGCCGCATCGACGGGCTCGAGCTTAACGTCCTCGGCCTAAACTTCGGCGTCAGCCCCTCCGGCGTGAAGCTTCCGTTCGTCGGCCGCGTCGCCAGGCCGCGCTCCGCCAAAACCCCCTAGGTCACAGCTTCACTTTCGCGCTGCGCGCGATCTGCTCGACCTTCTGCTGGTGGCGCGAGA
>DASQGB010000242.1:0-1525 GCA_035632815.1 Burkholderiales bacterium
GATTTCGCGAGATGCACCGTGCCCGCGAGCGTGCCGCCGAGAATCGCCGCGGTGAGCGCCACCGCGATGCCGGAATCGCCGAACACTGCCGCCGCCAGCGCGGCGCCGGCCGGAATGCGGATAAAGCTGTGCACCGCATCCCACATGCTGTCGAGCCAGGGCACTTTGTCGGCGAAGAATTCGACCGCGGTCATCAGGCCGCTGGCGCCGAGCACCAGGGGATGCTGGAGCAGGCGCAGGTGCTCGGGCAGTTCGACCCAGCCGAGAGTCCCGGCGAGGCCGACGGCGAAGATGACGGCGTACGCGCGCAGCCCGCTGCCCCATGCGAGCGCCGCTGCGACCGCGATGTCGGGAAGGAAGCGCGCGATCTCCACTACATCGTCGCCCCGAGAGTCCAGGGCGCGAACTCGTCGTCGCCGTAGCCGAATTCCTCGGACTTGGTTTTCCTGCCCGAGGCGGTTTCCAGGATCAGCTTGAAGAACCGCTCGCCCGCCTGCTGGATGGTCTCGGTGCCGTCGATGACCGTGCCGCAGTTGATGTCCATGTCCTCTTCCTGGTGCACGAAGAGCGGCGTATTGGTGGCGAGCTTGAGCGAGGGCGCCGGCTTGCAGCCGTAGGCCGAGCCGCGGCCGGTCGTGAAGCAGATCATGTTGGCGCCGCCGGCGACCTGACCGGTGGCCGATACCGGGTCGTAGCCCGGCGTGTCCATGTAGACGAAGCCCCTGGCCGTGACCGGCTGCGCGTACTCATAGACGTCGACCAGGTTCGTCGTGCCGCCCTTCGCCACCGCGCCGAGGGATTTCTCGAGGATGGTGGTAAGCCCGCCGGCCTTGTTGCCCGGCGAGGGATTGTTGTTCATCTCGTTGCCGTTGCGGCGGGTGTAATCCTCCCACCAGCGAATGCGCGCGATCAGTTTTTCGCCGATTTCCCTGTTTACTGCCCTGCGGGTGAGCAAGTGCTCCGCGCCGTAGATTTCCGGCGTCTCGGACAAGATGGCGGTTCCGCCATGTCTGACGAGCAGGTCGACCGCGGCGCCCAGCGCCGGATTCGCGCTGATGCCGGAGTAGCCGTCGGAGCCGCCGCACTGCAGGCCGAGGACGAGGTGGCTCGCCGGCACCGGCTCGCGCTTCGCCTTGTTCGCTTCGGGCAGCATCTCCTTCACCCGCGCGATGCCGTTCTCGACCGCCTTGCGAGTGCCGCCCTTCTCCTGGATGGTGAAGGCGCCCAGCCGCTCGCCGCGCTTGAGGCTCTGCGCCGAGAGCAGGTTGTTGATCTGGTTCGCCTCGCAACCCAGGCCAACGAGCTGCGAGGAGAAGAAGTTCGGGTGACGCGCATAGCCGCCGATCGTGCGGCGCAGGATGTCGGTGGCCTCGCCCTCGCTCGCCATGCCGCAACCGGTCTTGTGGGTAAGCGCGACCACGCCGTCTACATTCGGATAGTCCGATAGATTATTCCTGAAGTGATCGGCGATCATGCGAGCGACGGTCGCCGAGCAGTTCACGCTGGTGAGGATGCCGATGTAATT
>DASQGB010000243.1:0-2256 GCA_035632815.1 Burkholderiales bacterium
CCAAGGCCGAGAGAAAGGGCGACAAGTACATCGTCTCCGGACAGAAGGTGTGGATCTCGACTGCGCAGGTCGCCGAAAAGGTTCTCTTATTGGCAACTACTAATTCAGGGCTGACGCTGTTCTATACCGATCTCGACCGAAGGCACGTCGAGGTGCGCGAGATCGAGAAGATGGGCCGCCACGCGGTCGACTCCAACCAGGTGTTCTTCGACGGCCTGCCGGTGCCCGAGAGCGACCGCATCGGCGAGGAGGGCAAGGGCTTCGAGTACCTCCTGCACGGCATGAACCCGGAGCGCGTCCTCATCGCCGCCGAGCTGGTGGGGCTGGGACGCTGCGCGGTAGGGCGCGCCGCGGCCTACGCGAAGCAGAGGATCGTGTTCGACCGCCCGATCGGCCAGAACCAGGCGATCCAGCATCCCCTCGCGGCGAGCTGGATGGCGCTCGAGGCGGCCGACTTGATGACTTTCAAGGCCGCCGCGCTCTACGATGCGCGCAAGCCCTGCGGCGCCGAGGCGAACGCGGCCAAGTACCTCGCCGGCGAAGCCTGCTTCGAGGCCTGCCAGCAGGCGGTCATGACGCACGGCGGCTACGGCTATGCACGCGAGTACCACGTCGAGCGCTACCTGCGCGAAGCTTTCGTCGGCCGCATCGCCCCGGTCACCCCGCATCTCATCCTGTGCTTCATCGCCGAGCGCGTGCTGGGCCTGCCCAAGTCGTACTAGGGAAATGGCCATCCCGCCGGTGTACTTCCTGGTTGCGCTGCTCGTAATGGCGTTGTTCCACCATGTGTTCCCGATCGCGCAGCTCTACGGCGCGCCTTACCGCTACGCCGGAATCGTCCTCATGGCGGGCGCGATCGCGCTGGTGCTGTGGGCCGCGCTGCATTTCCGGCGTGCGCGCACGCCGATCCGGCCGTTCCAGCCGTCGACCGCGCTGGTGACTGGCGGGCCCTACCTGTACACGCGCAATCCGATGTACCTCGGCATGGCCGGCGCGCTGCTCGGCGCCGGGGTGCTGATGGGTTCGGTTACGCCGTTCATCGTCATCCCCGCCTTCGCCGGGCTGATCAACGAGCGCTTCATCCAGAACGAAGAGGCGCTGCTCGAGGAGAGGTTCGGCGCCGCCTACGTCGAGTACAAATCCAGGGTAAGGCGCTGGCTGTAGGATATACACAATGATTCCCAGCCTGCTGCGCCGCGTGATGACCTGTCCGGCTTGCGGCGCCGCGCTGAACGCGTTTCGCGGCGTGCCGCAATGTCCGAACTGCGGCTCGCGCATCGTGCAGCGCCCGCGCGCCGGCGTCGTCACCGGCGTCTTTCTCGCCGGCTGGCTGATACTGGCCATCGCGGGTTTTTCCCTCGGCGCGACATTCGAGGGCATGGTGGCGGTGCTGCTGCTGTGGGGAATGGCGATGGCAGTGTGGGTGGTCATGCGGCCTTGGGAGATCGACCCGGCAAGGGAGTGAAACGATGGCGCAGATTCACGAAGGCGGCTGCGTTTGCGGCGCGGTGCGCTATCGCGCGCACAACAAGCCGGCGCGCACCTCCGCCTGCCACTGCACGTTCTGCCAACGCCGCACCGGAAGCGCGTTCGGCGTCGGCGCTTATTTCAAGCAGGAAGACGTCGAGGTATTGCGCGGCGCGCTGACGACCTACGAGCATCGCTCCGACGAGACGCAGCGCTGGCTGAGGATTCAGTTTTGCCCGAAGTGCGGCACCACCGTGACCTGGACTGTCGAGGCCATGCCCGGCATGCGCGCGCTCGGCCTGGGGACCTTCGACGACCCGAAATGGCTCAAGGTCGAGCGCTTCGGCTGGTACCGTTCGGCGCATCCCTGGGTCATCGCTCCCGCCGGAGTCGAGGTGTTCGAGAAGAGCTCGTTACGTTGAGCATCCGCGTCGTTCGCCTCGGCGTCCCTCGCCTGCCGGGCGAAGGCCTGCGGCTCGGGACGGTGAGAAGGCCGCCGCGCGGCGTGAAGAAAGCCGACT
This sequence comes from Burkholderiales bacterium, assembly GCA_035632815.1. Taxonomy (GTDB): domain Bacteria; phylum Pseudomonadota; class Gammaproteobacteria; order Burkholderiales; family SG8-39; genus SCGC-AG-212-J23. The sequence continues at coordinate 1,989 of DASQGB010000243.1, forward strand.
ACGCGGGCCGCAACTACTTCGACCTGTGGCTGCCCGAGCTCGCGCCGAGCCAGAAGTGGGTGAGCTGGGCGCTGTCGAAGCCGTTTACCGACAAGCGCTGGCAGCAATACGCCAAGCGCTACCGCCGCGAGATGGCCGCGCCTGCGCCGCAGCGCCTGCTGCAGCTCCTGGCGAGCCTGTCGCGGCAGGCGGATTTCTCGGTGGGCTGCTACTGCGAGCGAGAGGACCGCTGCCACCGCTCGATCTTGCGCGAGCTCCTGGCCGAGCA
>DASQGB010000244.1:0-3634 GCA_035632815.1 Burkholderiales bacterium
CCGGGCGCGGGCGCGAGCATCGCCGCCTTCGTCGCCTACCAGCAGTCGCGCCTCTGGTCCAAGCACCCGGAGCTCTACGGCACCGGCATTCCCGAAGGCGTGATCGCGCCGGAGGCGGCGAATAACGGCGTCACTTCGGGCACCCTGGTTCCCACCCTCGCGCTCGGCGTGCCCGGCGGCAGCACCGCCGCGGTGATGATGATCGTGCTGCAGTACCACGGCCTGGTGATGGGGCCGCGTCTCTTCGTCACCAACCCGGGGCTCGCCTACGGCGTGTTCGTCTCGATGGCAGTGGCCTACATCTTCATGATCTTCACCATCCTGCCGCTCGCCCGCTACATGTCGCGCGTGGTGCTGATCGAGACGACCTACCTCGCGCCGGTGATCGTCCTGGTGACGATCGTCGCCGCGTTCGGCGAGCGCCAGTACCTCTTCGACATGTCGCTCGCGCTCGTCTTCGGCGTCATCGGCTACGTCGCGCACAAGACCAACTATCACGTCACCGCGATCCTGATCGGCATCCTGCTCGGTCCGCTGTTCGAGCAGTACCTGGTGCGCGCGCTGCGCCTTTCGGAGGGCAATCTCCTGGTGCTGTTCTCCTCGCCGCTTGGCAACGCGCTGTGGGCGCTGCTCGCGCTCTCGCTCGCGCTGCCGTTGTGGCGCGGTTATCGCCGACGCCCGGTCAGTCCCTCCTGAAACGATTTCGGCGGCGCGGTATCGCTCACTGGCGCCACCACTCAGATCACCGACATGAACGCCCTCACGCTGGGAGCGCTTAGCACAGGGGACTTGACGGTCATGAGCAGCGGCGCGCTGAATCTTGGCAGCGGCACGGTGACTGGGACGCTTGATGCGACGGTCCAACGGCGGCAACATCACGAAGACCGGAACGGCGAACTTGACCGCGGGCACAATCGCCAGCTGGGCGCTGACTGGTACGCGAACAAGCCGTCGATCACCGTGGGCAACGCGAGCAGCAACGTGGTCTTCAACGGCGTCGGCGTCACGGCCTTGGCGGTGCAGGCGACGGGGGCGGCGCAGAGCGCGGTCGGCAGCCAGGTCGCGGCGATCAACGCGGAGCAGCTCACCGACACGTTCGGCACCGACAGCGTGGCCGAGCAGGTCGACTACGGCTTCGCCGGCGACGTCGGCACGACGCCGCCGATGGATCACCGCCTCGAGGACACGGGGATCTCGGTGCCGAGCTGCTTCAACGAGAGCCGCGAGGGGACAGCCTGCAAATAGGGGAGGAGCAGGCTCTTCGAAGGGGCGCTGCGGCGCCCCGATTTTTTTCGTGCCGGGTACAATCCGCGTCACGAGGGAGGCAAGCAGGTAGATGGCCGAACAGGCTAGCGAAGCGGCGGTACTCTTCGCGGACGTCAGCGGGAGCACGAAGCTCTACGAAACGGCGGGCGACGCGGTGGCGCACGCCGCCATCGAGCGCTGCGTCAACCTGATGCGCGAGAAGACGGTCAACGCGAAAGGCCGCGTCATCAAGACGATCGGCGACGAGGTCATGTCGGCCTTCCCGAGCGCCGACGCGGCCGCCGACGCGGCAATCGAAATGCAGGTCGGCATCTCCGAGATGCCTCCCGTCGGCAACACCCACATCGGCATCCGCATCGGCTTTAACTACGGGCCGATCGTCGAGCGCGAGGGCGACGTGTTCGGCGACGCCGTGAACCTGGCGTCGCGGCTCGCCGGGGTGGCGACGAAGGGCCAGATCATCACCGCGCGCGACACCGTGATGCGCATGTCGCCGATGCTCAAGGGCGCGACGCGCGCCATCACCACCATCCAGGTCAAGGGCAAGGCGGAGGAGATCCAGGTCTACGAGCTGATCTGGCAGCTGAGCGAAGACATGACCACGATGGCCACCACCAAGGCCTTCTTCAAGCCGAAGAACGCCAAGCTGCGGCTGGTGGTGCAGGGGACCGAGGTGGTGCTCTCGGCCGAGCGGCCGGCGGTCGCGCTGGGGCGCGACCAGACGGCGGATCTGGTCATCCGCGAGCGCATGGCGTCGCGCGCCCACGGCAAGATCGAGCGCCGGCTCGACAAGTTCGTGCTGACCGATCACAGCGCGAACGGCACTTTCGTCACCATCGAAGGCGACAGGGAGATGGTGCTCAGGCGCGAGGAATTCACGCTTCGCGCGCACGGCTGGATCGCCTTCGGCCAATCGCGTGCAACCGCGACCGACGTAGTGGAGTTCTTCTGCGAATGAGTCTCAAAGCGCGCAATGCCCGAATAATGCTGGCTGGAAAAGAAAAAAACTATGAGACCGAAACCAAGCCCCAGGGCCGCAAAGAAAGAACCGGAGAAACAAGCGCTTAAGAAGGCCTACGTCGAGGCCGGCAACGCGGGACACGGGCGCGCGCAGAAGAGGTTGGGAGAGATCTACGAGGCGGGCGGCCCGGTCAAGCGTGATTACGCGATGGCGCTGCGCTGGTACGAGAAAGCCCGGGCGCAGGGGATCGAAGTCCCCAAGCCGCATGCCTACACCAAGGGCCACTAGCGCCCCTCGGCAGCGCGACTTTTCGCCTTGTTAGCTGCCTCGGCGCGCCCGGATAATACGCAGCTAAGTACAAGGGAGGTTTGCGTTTTTCTTATTCCGCGGATTTCGGCTGAGCCATGGCTGCTGCTGAGCTGAAAACTCTCGGCCGGTACAACATCGAGCGCGTCCTGGGCAAGGGCGCGATGGGCGTGGTCTACGAGGGCCTCGACCCGAGGCTCGGTCGCCGCGTGGCGATCAAGACCATCCTCAAGAGCCATCTCGACGACGACACCGCGAAGGACTTCGCGAGGCGCTTCGTGCGCGAGGCGCAGGCAGTGGCGCGGCTCAACCATCCCAACATCGTCCAGGTGTACGACTTCGGCGAGGAAAGCAACATCGCCTACCTCGTCATGGAGTTCGTCCGCGGCAAGGAGCTGAAGAACTTCTTCGACGCGAACGAGCGCTTCGACCTGAAGAAAGCGGTGCGCATCATGTGCGAGCTGCTCGACGCGCTGGAGTTCGCGCACCATGTGGGCATCGTCCATCGCGACATCAAGCCCGCGAACGTGATGCTCGACCATCAGGCGCGCACCAAGCTCACCGACTTCGGCGTCGCGCGCGTGCAGGACACCGACAAGACCTCGGTCGAGCGCACCCAGGCCGGCACCATGGTCGGCACGCCGGCCTACATGTCGCCGGAGCAGATCACCGGCGCCACGATCGACCGGCGCACCGACGTCTTTTCGGCCGGCATCATCCTGTACCAGTTCCTCACCGGCGAGAAGCCGTTCACGGGTGGCGGCGCCTGGACCATTGCGAAGAAGATCATCCAGGAAGATCCGCCGCTGCCCTCGTCGATCAACACCACGGTGACGCCGCTCTTCGACGCGGTGGTCAACAAGGCGCTGGCGAAGACCGCCGAGGCGCGCTACCAGACGTGCAAGGACTTCGCCGCGGCGCTGAGGCGCGCGCTGGAGGGCAAGGTCGCGGAAGACGACGCCGACCAGACCATCGCCGGCACCATCATCGCCCCGGCCCCCGCGCCGGCGCCCAAGCCCGCGCCCAAGGTCGAGCTGACGCGCTCGGGCTCCTCGGGCAGCGCCACCAGCAGCCAGGAGGTCGAGCTCGAGTTCTGGCGCG
>DASQGB010000245.1:0-4453 GCA_035632815.1 Burkholderiales bacterium
TCGACCAGCTCTGGATTGACGCCGGCGTCGCGGCAGGCAGCGAAAAACGCCTGCGCCGCAGGGCGCTGCGAAGGCATGAGCGTCCCGAAGCGCAGCCGCACCATCGTGCCGGTGTGCTCGATCACCCCGGGAGCGCCGATCCGGCTCGCGATATAGGCCGAGCCTCCCATGATGGATTTCTCGGGCAGGATTTTTCTGAGGCGCTCGATGGACTCGACGCCGTTCTGCAGCGGAATCACCATCGTGTCGGAACCTATGATCGGCCGCAGGCTTTCGGCGGCGTTCTCGGTGTCCCAGAGCTTCACCGCGAACAGCACCACGTCGGCGGGTCCGGCGTCGGCGGGATTCTCGAGCGCCCTGACCTTAAGCGCGGCGTCGCCGTGCGCACTCTTGATCCTCAACCCGCCGGACTGGAGCGCGGCAAGGTGCCGGCCGCGCGCGATGAACGTCACCTCATGCCCCGCCTGCTGCAGGCGGCCGCCGAAGTAGCCGCCCACCCCGCCAGAGCCCATGGCGACGATTTTCATGCTAGTAGCGGTAGTGGTCGGTCTTGTATGGGCCTTCTTTCGGCACGCCGATGTACCGCGCCTGCTCGTCGCTGAGCTCGGTGAGCATCGCGCCGAGCTTGGAGAGCTGCAGCCGCGCCACCTTCTCGTCGAGCCGCTTGGGCAGGATGTACACGCCGATGGGGTACTTCTTGGTGTTGCCGTAGAGCTCGATCTGCGCCAGCACCTGGTTGGCGAAGGACGAGCTCATGACGAAGGACGGATGGCCGGTGCCGCAGCCCAGGTTCACCAGACGCCCCTCGGCGAGCAGGATGATGCGCTTGCCGTCGGGGAAGATGACGTGGTCGACCTGCGGCTTGATGTTCTCCCACGGGTGCTGCTTCAGGCCGGCGATGTCGATCTCGTTGTCGAAGTGGCCGATGTTGCACACGATCGCGTTGTTCTTCATGCGCTTCATGTGCGCGTGGGTGATGACCTGGAAATTGCCCGTGGCGGTGACGAAGATGTCGGCCTTGTCGGCGGCGTACTCCATGGTGACCACCTTGTAGCCTTCCATCGCCGCCTGCAGCGCGCAGATCGGGTCGATCTCGGTCACCCAGACCTGCGCCTGCAGGCCGCGCAGCGCCTGCGCCGAGCCCTTGCCGACCTCGCCGTAGCCGGCGACCACGGCGACCTTGCCGGCGACCATCACGTCGGTCGCGCGCTTGATGCCGTCGACCAGCGACTCTCGGCAGCCGTAGATGTTGTCGAACTTCGACTTGGTGACCGAGTCGTTGACGTTGATCGCCGGGAACAGCAGCCGCTTTTCCTTCGCCATCTGGTACAGGCGATGCACGCCGGTAGTCGTCTCCTCGGTGACGCCTTTGATCTCTTTCGCGGCGTTCGAGTACCAGCCGGGCTTTCTTTTCTTGATTGCATTGAACAGCGAGACCTCCTCCTCGCTGCCGGGCCTCGACAGCAAGGACGGGTCCTGCTGCGCACGCGGGCCGAGGTGCACGAGCAGCGTCGCGTCGCCGCCGTCGTCGAGGATCATGTTCGGACCCTGCTCATTTCCCTTCTCGCCAAACTCAAAAACCTTATGAGTGAATTCCCAGTATTCATCCAGCGTTTCGCCCTTGTAGGCGAAGACCGGGACGCCGGCCGCGGCGATCGCGGCGGCCGCATGGTCCTGGGTCGAGAAGATATTGCACGAGGCCCAGCGCACCTCGGCGCCGAGGGCCTTCAGCGTCTCGATCAGCACCGCGGTCTGGATGGTCATGTGCAGCGACCCGGCGATGCGCGCGCCCTTGAGCGGCTGGCTCGCCGCGTACTCGGCGCGGATCGCCATCAGCGCCGGCATCTCGGACTCCGCGATAAGGATTTCCTTGCGCCCCCAGTCGGCGAGCGACAGGTCGGCCACTTTGAAATCGGTGAACTTCGCGTCAACTTTCATTTGATTTGCTCCTGGAAAACAAAAAGCGCCCGCACCGTTTCCGATGCGAGCGCCGTTGAATTTAGCTGAGCCTGACCCCCCTGGTCTATCGCGGGGACGCAACGCTCCTCAGCGGCCGGAATTCTATCCGGTTCTTCTTCCTTTTCAAAGATGGACAAACCCTGCATGCTTGATGGATGAGCGCGTCGCTCGCCGCCAGCGTGGTTTTCCTGAGGATCCATGACTTTGCCCGCCGCGCGGCGAGCGAGCAGGCGCGGCTGCGCGCGCAGCTCGAAGCGGTCGTGGCCGTGACCACGGCCGAGATCGAGCCGCTCAGCCGCATCGTGCTCGAGGCCTCGGACGGCGTTGCGATCGTGGTGCTGCGCGACCCGCAGGGCGCGCTGCGGCTCGCGCAGCGCGCCCTCACCTCGTCGGCGGCCGGTCTGCCGCTCTCGGCAGGCCTCAATCACGGCGCGGTGCAGCTCGCCGGCCGCAAGGGCGGCGAGGGAATGACCGGCGACGGCATCGCGGTGGCGGCGAACGTCGCGGAGTTCGCGTCGGCCTCGCGCCTGCTCGCGTCGCGCGCCTTTCGCGACGCGCTCGCCGATGCGGCCCCGGGCTTGGAGGCCGTGCTCGTGCCGGCGGGGACTTTTAACGACCCTGGCTTGCGTACGCACGAGCTGTTCGGCCCCGACGCGACGGCGCTGCGGCGCCGCAGCCGGCGCTACACGCTCGCCTGCGTTGCGCTCGCCATGGCTCTGATCGGCGCGGGCCTCGCCTGGCGCATCTCGGTGGAGGGACAGGAGCCGTTCGTCAACGCGATGCTGGACAAGGTCCCCTACTTCCGCGCGCTGGTGCTGAAAGTGAACTATTGATGGCAAAGAAGAGCGACAAGCGCATCGGCCGCTACAAGCTGCTCGGCGAGCTCGGCCGCGGCGCGATGGGCATCGTGTACAAGGCCGAGGACCCGAACCTCGACCGCGTCGTCGCCCTGAAGACCATCATCCTTGTCGACGACGCCGCGGGCCGCAAGGAGTACCAGAAGCGCTTCTTCCTCGAGGCCAAGGCGGCGGGCAAGCTGAACCATCCGCATATCGTCACCACCTACGACTTCGGCGAGGAGAACGGCATCGCCTACCTCGCCATGGAGCTGCTCGAGGGCAAGGACCTGCGCGCGCGCCTGCAGGAGGGAGTCTTGCCGGCGGCCGAAGCGGTCGACATCGCCAAGCAGGTGGCCGAGGGCCTCGGCTACGCGCACGAGCGCGGCATCGTGCATCGCGACGTCAAGCCCGGCAACATCATGCTGCTCGGGCGCGGGCGCGCCAAGGTGATGGATTTCGGGCTCGCGCGCATGCGCATGGCCGACCACAAGACCAGCACCGGCATGGTGCTCGGCACGCCGAAGTACATGTCGCCCGAGCAGGTCGCCGGCTCGCCGGTCGACAACCGCTCCGACATCTTCTCGCTCGGCATCGTGCTCTACGAGATGCTCACGGGGGTGCGCCTGTTCGCCGGCGAGGATGCGCCGCAGATCATGCACAACGTCACCTATTCCGAGCATGAGCCGCCGACGCGGGTGAACCCGGCGTTGCCGGCGATGCTCGACTTCGTCGTCGCGCGCGCGCTGAAGAAGGATGCGGCGGTGCGCTACCAGGACGCCTTCGAGCTGGCGGCGGATCTGGGCACCTGCCTCGCCGAGCTGCGCGGCCGCGCCGGCGAAAACGGCGACTCGACCAAGACGGTGAAGCTCGAGGCGCCCGACAAGGCGAGCCCCGCACCGGCGGCGCGCGCGATCGCCATCGACACGCGGCTGCCGGTGTCGCGCCAGTTCGACTCCGCAGCCGCGCTGCGGCGAATTGCGGAAACGAAGGGCAAGTACCGCGCCCCGCGCCGGCTCGGCTGGTTCCGGCGCCTGCTCGGCGATGCGCCCGCGCGGCGCCTCGTCCTGACGACGCTCGCCGCCGGACTCGCCGGTGCCTGGATCGCCTTCCCCGGCTGGTTCTAGCGACTAGTCCTCGAAAGTGATCAAGCCGATGCCGGTCGTCATCGGCGCGTAATAATGCTTGTGAATCCGCCGCGCGTCCGGTGACAGCGCGCCGCGCATCACGTGCCACATGATGAGCTCGACCGCCTCCGCGCCTGCCTGCTCCATGAGCTCCTGATGGGACAGATCGGCAAGTCGCTCCGGATTTTTCTCCAACTGTTCCAAGAACATCTGATCAAAAGCTTCGTTCATGTAGCCGAAGCGCTTGCCTTGGAGTTGGTGCGACATGCCGCCCGTGCCCATCACTACGACTTTTAGATTCCTCTCGTAAGACTCGACTGCACGGCGAAGGGCACGGCCAAGCTTGAAGCAGCGCTGCCCCGTCGGCAGCGGATGCTGGATGACGTTGACCTGCAGCGGCACTGCGGCGACCGGCCAGCCGCCGTCGCGGTGCTCGAAGCACAGGTTCATCGGCACCAGAAACCCGTGCTCGACGCCCATTTCCTGGCATACGGTGAGGTCGAACTCGTCGTAGACCAGGGATTCGCACAG
>DASQGB010000246.1:0-3218 GCA_035632815.1 Burkholderiales bacterium
AAGCAGCGGCGGTCGCGGAACCGAGGAACCCGACCCGCAGGACCTTCGCCATCTGTGCCCGCGCCAGCGGCGCAGCAAGGGCGCCTGCCATCAATGCGACAAATCTGCGCCGCTTCATTCGATCATCCGTGCCCCCGGGCCCTTAGTCTGCACTCGATTCCGAAACCGGGGTAGCGGTGCGGCGTCAAATCCCGGAAAATGCAGCGCTTTCGCCCCGCTCATGGCCCGCCCCCTACCCAAGTCCATCGACGAGACCCAGGCCCTGCTTGCCGCCGGCGAATATGTCGCGGACCGCAGCCTCGCCACCTCGTTGTTTTTGTCGCTGACCATGCAGCGGCCGCTGTTCCTCGAGGGCGAGGCGGGGGTCGGCAAGACCGAGATCGCCAAGGTCATCGCGCAGGCGCTGGGGCGCGAGCTGATCCGGCTGCAGTGCTACGAGGGCCTCGATATTGCACAGGCGGCGTACGAGTGGAACTACTCGCGTCAGATGATTGAGATCCGCCTGGCGGAGGCCGCGGGGGACAAATCGAAGGACAAGCTCGCGGCCGAGATCTACTCGGAGAAATTTCTCATAAAAAGACCCCTCGCCAAAGCGCTGGAAGGGCACTCGCCGGTGCTGCTGATCGACGAGCTCGACCGCAGCGACGAGCCGTTCGAGGCCTACCTGCTCGAAGTGCTGTCGGACTGGCAGATCACGATCCCGGAGATCGGCACGCTGCGCGCCGCCAAGCCGCCGGTCGTGGTCATCACCTCGAACCGCACGCGCGAGATCCACGACGCGGTGAAGCGCCGCTGCTTCTACCACTGGATCGACTATCCCGACGCCGCGCGCGAGCTGGAGATCCTGCGCCGCAAGGCGCCCAAGGCGGCGCAGTCCCTGTCCAGGGAGGTGGTGGCCTTCGTGCAGCGGCTGCGAAAAAGCGATCTCTACAAGTTGCCCGGGGTGGCCGAGACGATCGACTGGGCGAACTGCCTGGTGGCGCTCGACCGCATCGCGCTCGACCCGGAGACGGTCAACAACACTCTGGGCGTGCTGTTGAAATACCGCGACGATCTCGAGCGCGTCGCGGGCGACGAGGCGGCGCGGCTGGTCGGCGAAGCGAAGGCTGCCGCGGCGGCGTAGCGGATGAGCGCCGGCACTTTCCTCAGGAAGCTGCTCGGCGTCGGGCAGGGGGCCGTCGACCGCCGAACGCACGACCTGCTCGAGCTGTGCGACGCGCTGCTCAGCGAAAGCGGCGAATACGCCAGCACCGCGATCGCGCACGACGCGATGGCCGCCTATCAGGGGCTCGACGAGCGCTGCCGCGAGCAGTTTTTCAACGCGCTGGCCCAGCAGTACTCGCCTTCCCCGGACATGGTTATCGCGGCGGCGAACGCCTATCAGGCCGAGCCTTCGCCCGAGAATCTCATCAAGCTGCAGGACGCGGTGGAGCCGGCGCGCCAGGAGCTGTTCCGGCGCCTGAACATGGCGCCCGGCGGCACCGCCACGCTGGTCGAAATGCGCAAGGTCCTGCTCAACGGCCTGCGGGCGCACCCGCAATGGCGCGTGATCGATGCAGACCTGAGGCACCTGCTGCGCTCCTGGTTCAACCGCGGCTTCCTCAAGCTCGAGCGCATCGACTGGCGCACCTCGGCCCTGGTGCTCGAGAAGCTGACCCAGTACGAGGCGGTGCACGCGGTGCAGGGCTGGCAGGACCTGCGCCGGCGCCTCGAAGCCGACCGGCGCTGCTTCGCCTTCTTCCATCCGCAACTGCCCGAGGAGCCGATCATCTTCATCGAGGTGGCGCTGACGCACGGCATGAGCGCGAACGTGCAGCCGCTGCTCGACATCCGCTCGCCGGTGGCGACACCGATGAACGCCGACTGCGCGATGTTCTACTCGATCACCAACTGCCAGGAAGGCTTGCGCGGAATTTCGTTCGGCAACTTGCTTATTAAGCAAGTTGCTGAGGATCTTAAGCGCGAGTTCCCGCAACTGCGGCGCTTCGCCACGCTGTCGCCGATCCCGGGTTTCCGGCGCTGGCTGGAAAAGGTGGCGGACAAGGAACTACTCTCAAAGATCGAGGATCCGGCCTGGCATCTTGGCGAGGTGCCCGAGGCGCTCGAGAAGATGCTGACGCGCCTGTGCGCCCACTACCTGCTGCATGCCAAGCACGGTGCCGAGCCGCTCGATCCGGTGGCGCGCTTCCACCTGGGCAACGGCGCCTCGCTCGAGCGGCTCAACTGGATGGGCGATTCCTCCGAGCAGGGCATGGCGCGCTCGGCGGGCCTGATGGTGAACTATGTCTACTGGCTCGCCGAGGTCGAGCGCAACCACGAGCGCTATTTCCGCGAGCACACCATCGTCGCCTCGCCGCTGATCGAGAAGCTGGCGCGCGAGGGCGCGGTTCCGAATCAGGCCGCGGCTTGAACGACGGCAGGCTGGCGGAGAACGTAATGCACTTCGCGCGGCTGCTGCGCGCCGCCGGGCTTCGCATCGGGCCCGACCGCGTGCTCGACAGCGTGCGCGCTCTCGAGATCGCCGGCGCCGACCAGTTCCCGCTGCGGCGCGAGGACTGGTACTGGACCATGTCGGCGGTGCTGCTGTCGCGCCAGGAGCAGCGGCCGATCTTCGACCAGGCGTTCAACATCTTCTGGCGCGACCCCAAGCTTGCCGAGCGGATGATGCAGCTCCTGCTGCCGCAGGCGCAGGGGCGCGCGCCCAAGCCCGAAGCGCAGCAGAGCCAGCGGCTGACGGATGCTCTTTTTGACCAAAAAAGAAATGAAAAAGAGCGTGACGAGCGCATCGAGCTCGAGGCGCGCCTCACGTTTTCGTCGCGCGAAGTGCTGCAGCGCATGGACTTCGACAGCATGTCGGCCGCCGAGCTCGCCCAGGCGAAGCAGATGATGTCGCAGCTGCGCCTGCCGCTGCCACTGGTTCGGACCAGGAGAAAGAGAATATCCGCCAATGGAAAATCCATAGATCTGCGCGCGACGCTGCGCGAGTCGCTGCGCGACGGCGGCGACACCATCCCGCTGGTGCGCACCGCGCCGCGCGAGCTGCATCCTCCGCTGGTCGTGCTGTGCGACATCTCGGGCTCGATGAACCCGTATGCGCGCATGTTCCTGCACTTCCTGCACGCCATCACCAACGACCGCGACCGGGTCTCGGTGTTCGTGTTCGGCACGCGGCTCACCAACATCACGCGCCAGCTGCGCCACCGCGACGTCGACGTCGC
>DASQGB010000247.1:0-5698 GCA_035632815.1 Burkholderiales bacterium
CCGCCGCGCCCGGCGCGAAAGCCAAGCTCCTGCGCTACTTCAGCTGAACGACGTACAGCTTGATCTCGCTCTTGCCGATGTTCTTCGTGGTGAAGGCCGGGCTCGACTCGTTGATTCTCACCTCGCCGGTTTTGTAGACGACGTTTTCCTTCTTGCCGTCGGCGTAGGTGCGCTCCAGCGTGCCGCCCGCCAACGCGCGCACGACACGGACCGACGAGGACGGTACGGCGGTGTTTTCGGCGCCGGGCGCGAAGGTGACCTCGAACGCGCGCGCCTTGGCGTTTTCTGCAACGACCTTCATGGTCGCTTTCCCGGCCCCCTTGTCCGCCTTCTTGTCCTGCGCCATGGCGGAATTCACCATCGAACCGGATAGCACGAACGCGAGCACAGCCAGCGATGCCGTAACGAGCTTTCTCATGTTGTCCTCCTTTTGTCCGCCGAGGATGGCGGAGATCGATTGTAGGCCCCCACGGCGCGACCCGCCCTAGAATGCAGCCGTATGGCTGGGCGCTACGACCTTATCATCCGCAATGGCACGCTGATCGACGGCACGCGCGCGCCGCGCTTCGAGGCAGACATTGGGATCAAGGAAGGCCGCATTGCTTCCATTGGTTCGCTAGAAACTTCAAAAGCAGATTTGGAAATCGACGCGACAGGCCTGATCGCGGCGCCGGGCTTCATCGACGCGCACACGCACGACGACCGCCTGATGCTCTCGTCGCCCGACATGGCGCCGAAGGTGAGCCAGGGCGTGACCACGGTGGTGGCCGGGAACTGCGGCATCTCGCTCGCCCCGGCGCCGAACGGCATGCGCTCGCCGGTCGCGGTGCCGCTCGATCTCCTGGACGACGAAGGCACGTGGTTCCGCTTCCGGTCGTTCAAGGAATACGTAGAGGCGTTGCGGGCGCAGCCGCCGGCGACCAACTGCGCGCTGCTCGTCGGCCACTCGATGCTGCGGATTCAGGCAATGGACCAGGTCGAGCGCCCGGCGAGCCCATCAGAGATCGGAAAAATGCGCGGCATGGTGGACGAGGCCCTGGCCGCGGGCGCGATCGGCGTGTCGACCGGTCTCTACTACGAGCCGGCGTGTGCGGCGCCGACCGAGGAAGTGATCGAGATCTGCCGGCCGCTTTCGCAGCGCAACGGCATCTACTGCACCCACATGCGCAGCGAAGGCGACCGCGTGCTCGACTCGCTCGAGGAGAGCTTCCGCGTCGGGCGCGAGCTGGGGGTGCCGGTGGTGATCTCGCACCACAAGGTGGCGGGAACGCAGAACCACGGCCGATCACGCGAGACGCTGCCGCTCATCGAGAAGGCCATGCGCTCGCAGAAGATCGGCCTCGACTGCTATCCCTACTGCGCCTCGTCCACGATCCTGTCGTTCAGCCGCGTGGGCAACGCGTCGAAAGTGCTGGTGACGTGGTCGAAGCCGCATCCGGAGTTCGCCGGGATGGAATTGACGGAAATTGCTGCAAAACTGAAACTTGATGTTGGGAAGACCGTCGAGAAACTGCTGCCGGCCGGCGCCATCTACTTCTCGATGGACGAGAAGGACGTGCAGCGCATCCTCGGCTTCGAGCACACCATGATCGGGTCGGACGGCCTGCCGCACGACGCCGCGCCGCACCCGCGGCTTTGGGGGACGTTTCCGAGGGTGCTGGGCCATTACTCGAGAGGGTTGAATCTCTTTCCCCTCGAGACCGCGGTCTACAAGATGACCGGGCTCACCGCGAAGACCTTCGGCCTCGCCGGCCGCGGCGTGCTGAAGGAGGGCTTCGCCGCCGACATCGCGCTGTTCGACGCGGGCGAGGTGGATGAGGCCGCGACTTTCGCCAAGCCGGTCCAGGCGGCGAAGGGCATCGATACCGTGATCGTCAACGGCGCCGTGGTCTGGCGCGAAGGCAAGCCGACGGGCGCGCGCCCGGGCCGGGTCCTCGCGCGCTAGCGCGGCGGGCAGGGCATGCCGCCCGAAACCCAGTCCTTGAATGCGGCAACGAATTGCGCGTGCGGCACGGACACCGGCGCGCGCTCGCCGCCGGGCTCCCAGCCCCACAGCACCAGGGCGTCTTCGGCAACGTGCTTGACTAGCTGCTCGGGCGTCTTGCCGCCGTTGCGCTTGGGATCCTTGAGGACGCGGCAAAGCTCCGGCGGCGGCAGGCCGATGAACACCATCTTCATGTTCTCGGGCGGCAGGTGCCAGTTCGGCGCCCCGGGCGGCGCGCGCAGGCCGTACTCGGCCGGCAGGTTTCTCGTCTGGTGGCAGCTGCTGCAGTTCATCGCCACGGTACCGCGGCCGTCGGCGCCGCGCTGTACGTTCATCGCGTGCGGCAGGCCCTGATCGTATTGGAGCGGCGCGTTGCCGGGGATATGGCAGTTCTGGCAGCGCGGGTGCTGCAGCACCTGCCTGACTGTCTCGAACGCGCGCACCGCCTGCGCCGGGTCCGGGGCCTGACCTTGGGCCTGGAATGCGACGATCGATGCACAAGCCGCCAGTGCGACTGTCGGTCCTCGTAGCGTCATGCGAACACGACTCCTTGGGCGGAGAGCGGAAGCGCCCGCAGCGGCTTGCCGTCGAGCGCCAGGATTGCGTTGGCAAGAGCGGGCGCGATAACGGGCGTGCCGGGCTCGCCGACGCCGGAAGGTTTCTCGCCGGAAGGCACGATGTGCGTCTCGATGCGAGGCATCTGGTTCATCCGCACCACCGGGTAGTCGTGGAAGTTCGACTGCTCGACGATCCCGTCCTTCAGCGTGATCGTGCCGGAGAGGGCGGCGGAGAGGCCGTAGCCGATGCCGGACTCCATCTGCATGGCGATGATGTTCGGGTTGACCGCGACGCCGCAGTCCACGGCGCAGACGACGCGCTCGATCCGCAATCCGTCTTTTCTCCTTGAAACTTCCACGACCTGGGCGACGAAGCTGTTAAAGGACTCGTGCACGGCGATGCCGCGAGCGCGGTCCTCATTTTCCCTTTTTGCGAGAGGCTTTCCCCAGCCCGCTTTCTGCGCGGCGAGCTCGAGCACGGCCTTGTGGCGCGGGTGCTTGCCGAGCAGCGCGCGGCGCAGCTGGAACGGGTCCTTGCCCGAGGCGCGCGCCAGCTCGTCGAGGAAGCACTCGGTGGCGAAGGCGGTATGGGTCGAGCCGACCGAGCGCCACCACTGCACCGGCACGCCGAGCTTCGGCGAGTGCAGGTCGACGGCGAGGTTGGGGATGGCGTAGGGCAGGTTCGCCGCGCCCTCGACCGAGGTGGCGTCGACGCCGTTCTTGACCAGCATGCCTTCGAAGGCGGTGCCGGCGGCGATCGACTGGCCGACGATGGTGTGGCGCCAGGCGCTGATGTTGCCCTGCGCGTCGAGCCCGGCCTGCAGCGTGTGATAGTTCAGCGGCCGGTAGAACCCCGCCTTCATGTCGTCCTCGCGCCCCCACACCAGCTTCACCGGAGCACGACCGCTGATCGCTTTGGCGATGGCCGCGGCCTCGAGGACGAAGTCGGACTGCGGGTTGGCGCGCCGGCCGAAGCTGCCGCCGGCGTAGAGCATGTTGAGCTTCACCTGCTCGGGCCTGAGGCCGAGGAGCTTCGCCACCATCATCTGGTCGACGGTCTGGAACTGCTCGCCGTTCCAGATCTCGCAGCCTGCGCTGTCAAGCTTGACGACGCAGTTCATCGGCTCCATCGCGGCGTGCGCGAGGTACGGAAACTCGTACGCCGCTTCGATCGTCTTCGCCGCGCCCTTGAGCGCGGCCGCGACGTCGCCCTCCTTGCGCGCGCTAAGGCCCGGGGTCTCTGAAAGTTTCTTGAACTGTGAAAAAATTTCCGTCGAGCTGAGCTTGAAAGCGGCCGACTCGTCCCACTCCGCGGTGAGCGCGTCGCGCCCTTTCTTCGCAGTCCAGTAGTCCTTGGCGAGCACCGCGACACCGCTGGTCACGTGCGTCTCGAAGGCGACGACTTCCTGCACGCCTTTCACCGCTTTCGCCTTCGCCGCATCGAAGCTCTTGAGCTTCGATCCGAACCTCGGCGGGTGCAGCACTACCGCGGTCAGCATGCCGGGTAGCTTCACGTCCTGCGTGAAGGTGGCGCTGCCGTTCGATTTCGCGCGCGCGTCGGTGCGGCGCGCGGACTTGCCGATGTAGACGAAGTCCTTCGGGTCCTTCAGCGCGACGTCTTTCGGCACGGGCTGCTTCGCGGCGTCGGCGGCGAGCTGTCCGAAGCTCGCCTTGTGGCTGCCGTGGGAAACGATGCCCTTCGAAACCTTGACTTCCGCGGCGGGCACGTCCCACTTCGCCGCCGCGGCGGAGACGAGCATTGCGCGCGCGGAGGCGCCGGCCTTGCGCAGCTGCTCGTAGGAATTGGCGAGCGCGGTGCTGCCGCCGGTGCCCTGCGCCTCGCCCCAGAAGAGGTTGTTGTAGCGCCCGGCGTCGGCGGGCGCGCCCTCGGCGCGGATCTGCGACCAGTCGGCGTCGAGCTCCTCGGCGACCAGCGTCGGCAGCCCGGTGTAGGTGCCCTGGCCCATCTCGAGGTGCTTCACGATCACGGTGACGCGGCTGTCGGCGTCGATGCGGATGAAGGCGTTGGGGGAAAAGGAATTCGCTTTTTGACTGAACGACGGCGTCGGAAAGGCAACGGCAAGGACGAGCGCGCCCGACGTTTTCAGGAAATCCCGGCGGCTGACGTTCTCGATCATGCGGACCTCGCGGCTCTCTTGATGGCGGCGCGGATGCGCGGATACGTGGCGCAGCGGCAGAGGTTTCCGGACATGGCTGCGTCGATGTCGGCGTCGGTGGGGTTTTTCTTCTCGGCGAGGAGCGCGGCCGCGGCCATCACCTGGCCCGACTGGCAGTAGCCGCATTGCGGCACGCTCTCCGCGACCCAGGCGGCCTGCACGGCTTTTCCGGTGCGGGTCTCGCCTATCTTTTCCACAGTAACTATTTTTTTACCGGAAACGGCAGAAGCCGGCGTGACGCAGCTGCGCGTCGGCGCGCCGTCGACGTGCACGGTGCAGGCGCCGCACAGCGCCATGCCGCAGCCGAACTTGGTGCCGGTCAGGTCGAGGTAATCGCGCAGCACCCAGAGCAGCGGCGTATCCGCTTCGGCGTCGACCTGCACGGGCTTGCCGTTGACGTTCAGTGAAATCAATGTGGTCTCCCTGGTTGCCGGAATCCGAATCTTGCTGGATTCGGGCCAGGGAATCACGGTCCGGAACATTACAGTTGCAATAAATGGCTATCGCCGGCGCCGCTTCCGGCCCAGAAATGATGCGTTAGCGCAACACTCCTTTTTCACGCTTGGCGGCCGTAGTGGGCAATTTCTCACGCTGCCGCACGAGGTTTTACGCGCGGGCGGACTTCTTGTACCGCTCGAGGACTTCTCTGACATGCAGGCGCGCCCGGCCTCGGTAGTGTCCAGCTAAAGGACACGAATAAGGGGGCGAGCATGAAAGCGCTTCAGGAACGGACCTCGCAAGCCGAACGTCACCGCCTGGAGGCGGATCTCGGCGCGTGCATCGAGGCGGTATTCGACCGCTGCCCCATGCTCTGCGGCTTCTCGGTAGGACAGCGGATCGCGGCGAAGGACGCGCATGCCGGCGTGGCGGAACTGGAGCTCTTCATCTCCGGCATCGACGTCTACCCGCTCGGCTGGGGCCAGTCGGACGAGCTCTGCAAAGAGATCTCCATCGCGCTCGTCGATCTTCTGAACGAGCAC